>JAOZMQ010000268.1 GCA_029934195.1 Candidatus Cloacimonadota bacterium
GCGTAAGCGTTGGGTTTATGAACGAAAGAAAACCCAGCTCCAGCGGAGCGGAATCTAACAATAAGGAAGAAATAGTAAAATGAAACAACCAATAAAATCAAACTAAATAAAATTGATGAAATAATTAAAATCACAAACAACAAAAATGGAGGAGAAAATGTTTAACGAAGAAAAAGCACAACGAATTTCAGGAAGAAAAATCACCTTAATCTTTTTAGTATTGATGGTAATCAGCACTGTATTATCTGCTCAGGAAATCACAGGTTTAAAAATTATCGAAAATGTTTACAATCGTCCGGCAGCTCAAGATCAATCAGCCGATCTTACAATGTCATTAATAAATTCTCGTGGAAATGAACGCGTGCGAGAAATCAAACAATATTTAAAAGATACAGGTGATGTAGAAAAAAAGATCATGTATTTTGTTGCTCCGGCAGATGTTTACAATACTTCATTTATGAATTGGAGTTATGCAAAAGCAGGCAAAAATGATGATCAATGGATTTATCTTCCTGCTCTCAAACGAGTAAAACGAATTTCCTCTGATAGCAAAAGTGATTATTTTATGGGTTCAGATTTTACCTATGATGATCTTGGCGACCGTCACCCAACCGCAGATACTCACAAATTATTGCGTGAAGAAGAAGTCGATGGAGAAATGTGTTTTGTAGTTGAAAGCATTCCAAAAGAAGAAGAATATATGTATTCTAAAACAATAACTTGGATTGTAAAAGATAAATGGATAGGAAAGAAAAAAGAATTTTATGATGAAGATGGCGAATTGTTAAAAACTCTAACTGTAAAAGAATCAGTTAAAATCAAAGATTTTATTGTTATCACACTTTCAGAAATGCACAATGTTCAATCAGGTCATAAAACTATTATGAAATTAGCAAATGTAGAATTGGATATCGGAATTGCAGATAACAAATTTACCGAACGAATGATGAAAAGAGGGATGTAGTTGAGGATTAAGGCTGAGGTTAAGGATTGAGATTAGAATAAGATTGAGAAGAAATAAGGAGAGAAAATGAAAAAATATATTATAATAATGTTACTGTTAACTGCAACAATAATACTGAATGCTGAATTGACGCAACGCGGATTTGTTCGCACTCATTTTGGTACTTTGATTGAAGATGGCGAGTATGCAATTATGCAAAATACATTTGATTGGCGATTAGATTATGGCAAAGGTGATATATCACTTTTTGTAAATCCGGTTTTCAATTATAGTGGTTTGAACAAAAATTTAGACATCAGTTTGCGTCAGGCTTATTTCGATATTTTCTTTGATAATTTCGATTTGAGAATTGGTAAACAGCAGATAATTTGGGGAAAAGCTGATGGCGTTTTTATAACAGATGTAATTTCTCCTCGTAATTTATCAGAATTTATTTTACCTGAATTTGAAGAAATTCGTATCGGAACAAATGCTGTGAAATTGAATTATTATCTCGGAAATGCAACTCTAGAAGCTGTTTGGATTCCAACATTTCAACCGACCATAATGCCTGAGCAAACATCAATTTGGATGCCGGAAATTGAAATTCCTAATATCCCTTCAACTATTGAACCAATAATAGAAGTAGATAACAAACTTTCTGAAAGCGAAGCAGCATTAAAATATTCCTTTCTTGGAAGTGCAATTGATTTTGAATTGATGACTGCTTATATGTGGGACGATAATCCTGCAATGCATATTTATCCAACAATGAATCCGGAAACCGGGCAACCAAGTTTGTTGACTATTATACCGGAATATCACAGATTACCGTTAATTGGAGCAAGTTTTGGAAAGTCTGTTTTGGGTGCTGTAATTCGTGGAGAAGCAGCTTATTATTTTGATAAAAATTTATCATCCGAAGATCTTAGCGTAAATGGAATTAAAGTAAAAGATTATGCAAATTACTTGATTGGATATGACCATAACTGGTTTGGCGTGAATGTTAGTATGCAATTTATTCAAGAATATATTATAGATTATGAAGATGATATTAAAAATGATGAATTCCAAAGTACTACAACTTTCTTAGCTTCCAAAACATTCATCAATGAAACTTTGGAATTGAGTTTATTCTCTTATTACGGAATAAACGATAATGATGCACTCCTCCGTCCAAAACTAAGTTATGATCTTTCCGATGGATTTAATGTTCTATTCGGAACAGATATTTTTATTGGCGATGAGGGAAGTTTTGGTCAGTATGATAAGAATGATATGATTTACTTGAAAGTAAGGTTTGATTTTTAATCACTATTCTTTTTCTAATAATCTAAAATCTCGTATTAGCTAATTATTGTCATACGGAAAATTTACATAAAAATTAATTCCTTCTTTTCAATGTTTTTTTAGCTTGCCTAAAATTGGACTAATAATTTTTACGTGCATGAAAATGCGAAAACATATTTATTACATTTTTAGATTGAATCTATTTGTTTTAATCTACGAATATTAGTGTTCAATTATCAATTATTTAATTCTAATATTTGATAATGAAATTTGTAGTATATTTTATATGTATGAATATTAAATAAATATAGATAATAGGAGATAAAATGCGAGTATTGACTTTGAATTGTGGAAGTTCATCAATTAAATTTCAGTTCATTAATCTATCTACTGATAGTGTTTTAGCTGAAGGAATAATTGAAAAAATTGGAGAGGATCTTTCTTTGTTTACATATAAGAGTGAAAAATATACAAAGAAAAAAAGGGAAATGATGATTGAAGATCATGAAAAAGGTATTCATCTAATTATTGATACATTGATGGAATCTCATCATGGTATAATTAAAAATGAAAGTGAAATTGATGCTGTTGGTCATCGTTTAGTTCATGGGGGAGAAAGTTTCTCTTCTTCAGTCGTTATATCGCCAGAAGTAATCAAAGTTTTGCACGAATGTATTGAGCTTGCTCCTTTGCATAATCCTGCAAATATTAAAGGAATTGAAGGGGTATCTCGTTACCTACCAAATGTCCCTCAATGCGGAGTATTTGATACAGCATTTCACCAAACAATGCCCAAAAAAGCGTTCCTTTATCCACTTCCTTTACCATATTATACTGAAAATAAAATCCGTAGATATGGTTTTCATGGAACATCTCATAAATATGTAAGTTTAGAAGCAGCAAAATATTTAAATAAAGATATCAAAGATTTGAAAATTATTTCTTGTCATATTGGAAATGGTGCTTCAATAACGGCTATTAAAAATGGAATATCAGTAGATACTTCTATGGGTTTTACACCACTTGAAGGACTTGCAATGGGAACTCGTTGTGGCGATATTGACCCGGCTCTTCCAATTCATATGATGAAATCAATGAAAATGGATGTTGATGAAGTTAATAATATTCTCAATAAAAAAAGTGGAATGTTAGGATTATCACAAATAAGTAATGATATGCGTGAAATTGAGGAAGAAATTCTTGATAAAAAAAATCCATTAGCAATTGATGCCCACGATGTTTATGCTTATAAAATTAAAAAATATCTTGGTTCTTACATTGCCGTTCTTAATGGAGTAGATGTTGTAATCTTTACTGGTGGAGTTGGTGAAAATATGCCAATTTTACGTTCCCTTGTTTGTGAAGAGATGGACGCTCTTGGAATAAAATTAGATGAGAAAGAAAATAATCAATTTAAAGGTGGAATTCTTGAACTTCACGCAAAAGATTCAAAAGTAAAAGTTTTAAAGATTCCTACAAATGAAGAATTGATGATTGCTCTTGAAACCAGAAAATTGTTACAAAAAAAATAATTTTTTAGTAGGCTACGGATTTCTGTAGCCTTTTTTAAATTATTCGTAGCTCCAACATTCCTGTTGGAGTTCTATCTTTTTCCCTTTTAGGGAATATGGAATCCTTACATTAACTAAAATTCATTCCAAACAGAAAGGGAAAAGTATAAAAAAGTTATACTAAACAAATATGATTTATATAATTCTAAGTGTTTTTTGTTCTGTAATTATTGCCAATTTACTAAAAATATTTACATCAGGAAAGAAGAATTCTATTTTAGTAATTTTTCTCGGAAACTATTTTTTTGCTGCCATCTTTAGTCTTTTTACTAATGACACTCCTTTTAATAAAATTAATCCCTCAGATATTATTTTAGGATCATTTGCAGGATTTTTTTTACTAACGAATTTTCTTATTTATAAAAAGAATATTCAGATAAATGGATTATCATTGAGTGTTAGTGTGATGAGAAGTTCTCTTTTAATACCTATTATTCTTGCTTTAGTTTTATGGAATGAGACAATCAAATCATTAAACGTCTTAGGAATAATTGTTGTTTTGATCTCCTTTATTTTAATGAGCGGGAAAAAGCATCCGCATAATTTATTGTGGTTGTTTACTTTATTTTGTTTTACTGGAACAACGGATTTATTTTTCAAATTGTATAATGTTTACGGTATTAATTCAATAAATCTTTTTTTATTTTTTGCTTTTAGTACTTCATTATTTCTAAATATTATTTTAATTTTTATTCAGAAGATTCAATTTAATTGGAAAGAATTTTCTTATGGTTTAATTTTGGGATTACCAAATCAGTTAACTGCTCTCTTTTTTATGAAAGCTCTAAATATATTACCAGCATCAATTGCATATCCTGTTCTTGCTTCAAGTGTTGTAATTGTAACATATATTACGGATATTTTTATCTGGAAAACTAAATTTACTAAAAAAGAAGGAATCATATTTATTATCATTTTGCTTGGAATTATTTTGTTGAATATTAATTAAAACTTTGGTACAAAAAATGTTTTAATTAGTATCTGAACGAAAAGGATTTTTTAACCATGAAGAACAGAAGTTCATGAAGAAAGATTAATTGGG
>JAOZMQ010000269.1 GCA_029934195.1 Candidatus Cloacimonadota bacterium
GAATTTTATTTATTTCCCAATTTTAAGAACAAATGGATTTCATTGGGATCCTGCATATTTTGGACTTTGGGGAGTTCTTGGACTTTTTTTCACTATTTTAAAAACCGATAATGTTTATAAAAAAAGTTTATTTATTGTAATTATCTTTATTCCGTGGGTTTTTACCTTTTCCCGATCGGCAGTTTTTGGTTTATTGAGCACGTCTTTGATTTTAATTTTTATTATGTTCAAAACAAAAAAGACGATGCCACAGATTTTAAATTTAATAAATGTTAAAAGCGTGATTTTGCTTTCATTAATAATAATTCCATTAATGTTTTTTGTCTCAGTTTCAGGCAAAATTTCTTTTGTAGAAATTCTGAAAAGTCGAGTTCAAGTAGAAGATGATGTTCATACACAAAAACATCTTCAATATCCGGTGATGGCAACAAAAGCACTTTTGACCAATCCGCTTCATTTCTTTTTGGGTTATGGAAACAGGAATAGCGGGCGAGCTGTTGCCGATGATATCATTGCAATTCAAGATGATTTTCACGCAGATAGGCCTTTTGATGTTGAATCTGATTTGGTTAGAATCCTGCTCAATAGAGGCGTGTTGGGGTTTTCAACATATCTTATTTTTATTGCGGTAATTTTATTTGAACTTATAAAAGCATATTTCAGAAATAAAGACTGGTTATATTTATTTGTTTTTATTGTTATCTGCTCAACATTTTTTGCAGGATTTTTTTATGCCTACAATGACTCAGTTTGGGTTTGGATGTTTTGGATAATGGCTATTTTTTTACTCAATAAAGAAGACATTAACTCTTTAACAACAATTACTAAGTGAGAAAATAATGAAGATAATAATCAATGCTCTTGGACCTTCAAAAATAAAAGCAGGAATTGGTAATTATATTACAAATCTAATCTCTGAACTTTCGAGAATAGATCAAAAAAATAGTTATATTATTTTTGCTTCATCAGAAAATAAAGCTTTTTATGAAACAGAAAACAAGCATTTTCAAGTGACAGATATTGGTCTTATGGGAAAGAATAAATTTTCAAGAATTATATGGGAACAACTTGTTTTACCATTTAAACTAATATCCCTAAAAGCTGATATTCTTTTTTCTCCCGGATTTGTCTGTCCATTTATCAAACCAATAAAATATGTTACTGTTATTCACGACATGACCTTTTTTTCTCATCCTCAAGTTCATACTTTCTTTAAAAAAATATATTTCCCTATTATGATAAATCATTCATTAAAAAACAGTGAGAAAATTATATCTGTTTCTTATAACACCAAAAAAGAGATTATGAAGTATAGCAATATTCAAGAAAACAATATAATTGTAACTCATTTGTCTGCAAATAAATTTCCCCAAAATAAAGTTAGTGATGAGAAAGAATTATTGGCAGAAAAATATAAAATTCAAACAGAATATTTACTCTTTGTTGGAATGATTGAACCACGAAAAAATATCACTTTAATAATTGAAGCGTTAGGGAAAATTTCTGATAAAAAAATTAAACTGGTAGTTGTTGGTAAAAAGGGGTGGATGGTTGATGAACTTTTTGAAATGATTAAATTAAAAGGAATTGAAGATAGAATTATCTTCACAGGCTTTATCGATGATGATGAATTAGAAATTTTTTATAAAAACGCAAAAGTTTTTTTATATCCAAGTCTTTACGAAGGTTTCGGCATTCCTGTCTTGGAAGCAATGTCGGCTGGCTGTCCGGTTATTACTTCAAACATATCATCGCTTCCTGAAGTTGCTGGTGATGCTGCTATTCTTATAAATCCACAAAAACAGAGCGAGTTAACAGATTCAATTAATAGGCTACTTGAGAATTCAAAATTGAGAACTGAATTAATTACAAAAGGATTTGAAAATGTAAAAAAATTCAGTTGGGAAAAAACAGCAGAACAGACTTTAAAGGTTTTTGAAAATATTTCAAAATGAAAAAAACAATAGCAATTCTAGTAAATTATAATAACTATAAAGACACAATTGAAGCAGTTTATAGTCTTAGGAAACAAAGTGTTCCTTTTCATAAAATTCTAATTACTGACAACAATTCTACAGATAATTCATTTGAGATTTTACAGAAAGAACTCCAGTTTGATAATGTGATTATTCTGCAATCAAACCATAATAATGGATTTGCGTTTGGGAATAATTTTGCGATAAAATATGCTTTAAAAAATCTTGAATTTAAATATTTTCTAATGATAAATAATGATACTATTTCAGACGAAAATTTGAATAAATCTTTGATAGAATATTATGAAAATAATGATCCAAAAAAAATAGGAATCCTAACCGGAAAAATATTAAATTACTATCAACGAGATAAAATTCTTGCTGCTGGGGGAATCTTCAATAAAATAAAATGCTCCGGTTATCATATCGGTGATGGTGAAATAGATAACGGTCAATATAATAGCATAAAAGAATGCACTTTTGCAACAGGCTGCTTGTGGTTCTTTCATAGAAGTTTGATTTCAAAAGTTGGATATTTACCCGAAGAATATTTTCTTTATCTCGAAGATGTTGATTATTGTTTACAAGTAAGAAAGGCAAATCTGAAAATTATTTATCTCCCAACAGTTAAGATATGGCACAAAGAAGGAGCAACAACCAAAGTTACAAAAACTAATCCAAATTTTTATTATACAAATAGAAATCGAATAATTGTTGCAAATAAATTCTTTTCTAAAAAAGGAAAAGTTAGATTTTATCTATTTTTTTTCACTTCTCGAATTATTCGTTTTATTCAGTATCTCATACAGGGAAAACAGATCAATACTTTCAGAGGAATCGCTGAAGGATTTTCGTACATTAAGAGTAATTCATTGTCAGTAAAATTAGAAATAGAGATGCTAAGAAAATTAATTCTTTACTTACTAAATCTACCAATTTACATCTTTTCATCATTAGTAAAAAAAGATAAAAATATTTGGGTTTTTGGAGCATGGTATGGAGAAAATTATTCCGATAATAGCAAGTATCTTTTTGAGTTTGTTAATAAAAACTATCCGAATATCAGAACTATTTGGTTGTCCAAAAATAGAAATGTTATAAAAGAAATTAGGGGAAAAGGTTTCAGGTCATATCATACTTTCAGTTTTTATGGATACTGGTTTTCAATAAAAGCTAAAGTTGTTATGGTAACTCATTCTCGGCTTACAGATCTAAACTTTTTTGCTATTTCAAATCTAACAAAAATAATTCAATTATGGCATGGAATACCTCTAAAAAAAATATATTTTGATGATACCAAATCTGCTCAGAGATTTAGTGGTAAGAATTCCAAGCTGAAAGAATTAATATTCCCTTTTCTAAATGAACGTTTTGACCTGCTTATTACAACTTCATTTGAGTTTCAAGATATTGCAGCAAAAGCTTTTAATATGAGTAAAGAAAAAATTAGAATTACAGGCTACCCGCGGAATGATGTTTTCTTTGGAGCTTCTCAAAAACAAACTAAAAATAAGATAATTTATCTTCCCACCCTCAGAAAAACAATAGGAAGTGAAATAGATATGTTTTTTAAATTTGGTTTTGATGCAAAAAAAATATCTAAGATGCTTAATAAACATAATGCTGAACTGTATCTCAAACTCCATCCTGTAAATATCTTTGAAAAAGATTTCATTGATTTAATCTCACAATTTAACAATATAAATATTTTATATAATATCGATATTTATGATTCTATTAATGATTACAATATTTTAATTACAGATTTTTCTAGTATCTATTTTGATTTTTTATTAACCGATAAACCAATAATTTTTACCACTTTTGATAAAGAAGAATTTATTAAAGACGAGAGAGAATTGTATTTCAATTATGACGAAATTACACCTGGAGAAAAAGCAGATAATTGGAATGATGTATTGATAAAGATCTCAGAAATATTAGAGTTAAAAGACAATTTCAAGGAAAACAGAAAACAAATTAAAAAGAGATTTTTCCGTTTCAATGATGGGGAAAATTCTGAGCGAGTATATAATTTGATAAAAGATTTTGTAGATGGAGAGAGATAAAAATGAAAGAGTTTCAAGTAAGCGGATCAATTGTCACATACAATACAGATGAGGAAATGCTATCTCGAGCTGTTAAAAGTTTTTTGGATATTGAACTTAAGACAAAACTTACGATTATTGATAATTCGCCTACTGACAAATTTAAAAAAATTGCAGAAAAATATGAACTTGAATATATTCATACTGCAAAAAATCTTGGATATGGTCGTGCACATAACATTGCCATAAGAAAATTTTTGAATTATTCAGAATATCATATTGTTTTTAATCCTGATATTTATTGGGGAAATGGAACAATTGAAAAGATTTATAGTTTTATGCTTGAGAATCCAGATGTTGGACAGTTAATGCCCAAAGTGCTTTATCCAAATGGAGAACTTCAATATTTATGTAAACTTCTCCCAAAACCGTCAGATTTGATTTTTCGCAGATTTCTACCTGAAACAAATTTTCTAAGAAAACAAAAAGAGAAATTTGAACTCAGATTTACAGGTTATAACAAAATTATGAACATTCCGTATTTAAGCGGATGTTTTATGTTTTTTCAAACAGAGGTCTTTCAAAAAGTTGGATTATTTGATGAACGGTTTTTTATGTACCCTGAGGATATTGATCTTACTCGAAGAATTCATAAATTTTATAAAACACTTTTTTACCCCGAGGTTTTAGTATATCACGATCATGCAAAAGAATCTTATAAAAGCAAAAAAATGCTTTGGATTCACATTACAAATATGGTAAAATATTTCAATAAATGGGGATGGTTTATTGATAAAGAACGA
>JAOZMQ010000270.1 GCA_029934195.1 Candidatus Cloacimonadota bacterium
TAGCGACAAAAAAAGAAAATTCAGAAAAAGTTAGTTTTCGTTCAAGTACTATTTATGTGCAATGTACCACAGATTCTTTTTAGTGTGAGAATCTGTTACCGATTCTGTGTTTAGAAAATTTCGATAAATCTGACCATCAAGATCATTTCTGTCTGTTACAATTACAAATGAAAAATTACCTTCAGAACACCTGACCTCATAGATTTAAGAATGACCCCAGTTTTCAGGAAAGGAAAAGTAAAAAATCTAAAGATCCATTGTATTTTCGATAGAAAGAGTAATTATTGTTTCATTGATTTCATCATATCGAGTTCTAACAATTTTGGAGGCAATGGAATTTATAATTGCAATTCCTCTACCGGAAGTGTTATAGGGGTCATAAGTGTTGAAAAAAGCATCAGATTCTAAATTATAAGGATACTCCCATTTATGCCCTTTATCCCAAAAAGATAAAATTATTTCATCTTTTATTTCAATTTCAAAAACAACGTTAGTATCATTTTTTCCTTCCAATCCATGTAGCAATATGTTGTTAATGAATTCATTTACAATAAGTTCTACTTTAGAAGCAACTTCATTATTATTGGTTAATTCAATTACAAATTTTTCACAAAGATTCGCAATTTCTCCGGTTTTTTCCATAATTGAAGTAATTAAAAAGAGCTTGTTTTTTCTTCTTTTTACAAGATTTTTTCTGAATGAAATCAGAGTAAAGTCATCGCCACTTATGTCATAATTGAGATCAAGCAAATGCTTTTTAATTTTATTTGGCAGAATAATATTGCTTTCATTGTTTGCATTTTCGGCTAAAAGTTTCAGGAAGTTTTCAATTCCTAATTCTTCTCCATCAGCATTAAAGCTTTCAAAAATTCCATCAGTGTACATTGTGAAAATTGTTTCATCATCAAAAACAATTTCATCCTGTTCTTTTTCAGTATATTCATAATCAGCAAACCAGCCAACTGGAATAGAACCTTTACTCTGAATTTTTTCGACTTTTCCGGTTTTCATATTGTAAGTTGCTAAAGGTGGATGTCCTGCATTGAAAAACTTCAATGTATTTGTTTGGAAATTTATATGGCACAGAAGAAATGTCATATAGTTGTTTACTAAAACTTTTTTACTGAGAATAGAATTTAATCGTTTTGCAATTATATAAGGTTCAATATCATCTTTTTCATTTTCAAGAATCATATTAATTGTTGATCTTACAGCTGTCATAATTAGGGCAGCTTGAACTCCATGTCCAGAGACATCGGCAATATAAATCCAATAACTATTATTGTTGATTGGAATTATATCAAATAAATCACCACCGATTTGAGTTGAAGCTTTATAAGTTGAAGAAAAGATAATATTTTTATCAATGGAAATCCAATTTGGTAAAATAAAACTCTGGATAGCAGAAGCTGTTTTCAAATCTTCAAGTAGAGATTGATATAAAACAGTAATTTTTTCTTTTGATTTTTTTAGTTGAAGATGAGTGTTTACTCTTGCTATAACTTCTTCGCCTTCAAATGGTTTGGTTATATAGTCAACAGCACCTAATTTAAATCCCAATATTTTATCTTCAATTTCAATTTTTGCGGTTAGAAAAATTATAGGAATATCAGCTGTTTTTGGATTCGCTTTCAAACGACGACAGATTTCAAATCCGTCAATATCCGGTAGCATAATATCCAATAAAATTAGATCAGGCAATTCATCTTCTAAAACTTCAAAAGTTTCTTTACCATCTGTGGCAATAGCAAATTTATAACCTTCACTTTTAAGTACTTTCCCTAAAACCTGAAGATTTTGAGGAATATCATCTACTAACAAAATTAAAGAATCTTCTTTATTTATATAAAAATGGTCTGTGTTGTCTTGATTATCTGATGATAATTGTTTTTCATTGCTCATTTATCAGCTCCTCAATAGTTTTAATTAAATCTGGAAATAGTTTTATTGTCTTTTTTAATCCTGTAATATTGAAATCTTCTGCCAGATATTCTAATTCTGAACCGAAGTCTTCAACTTCTTTTATTCCGTATTCTTTTCCAATTTCAGCTAATCTTTGTCCAAAATCTGTCCATTGATTTAGAAGCATTTTTTTTCCAATTTTAGCCCATTGTTCATTCATCTCATTTGATAAAATTGATAAAACGCTTTGTAAAGAATCTTTATTGTATTGCGTATTACTTTTGTCAATTTTTTGATTAGAAGACGAGAAGTCATTTATTTCATTTTCATAATCATAAGGAATGAATTTCATCAATTCAGAAACAATTTCTTTTTCGCTAAATGGTTTTCCAATAAGACCTTCAAAACCAATTTCTTTATTTTTTACAATATCTTTTTCCATTACTTGAGTCGTAACTGCAATAATTGGAATATCTTTTGTTTCAGGGTGAGACTTTAAATATTCTGTTGCAGCATATCCGCTCATAGAGGGCATAATTATGTCCATTAAAATCAAATCTATTTTGTTGTTTTTTGTGAGTTCAATTACTTCTAATCCGTTTTCAGCTTCTAATACTTTTAACTTTTTAGAACCAATCATTGTGCTAATCATTACACGATTTAATTTAAGGTCATCCGCTATTAAAATGGTAGCGTCTTTGAATTTAACATTATCATAATTTATTTCAAGTGTATCCGAATTTTCTTGCACTTCTTGCACTTCAACATCTTTTAAAGAAATGATAAATTTAGAACCAATATCGACTTCGCTTTCAACAGATATTTCTCCGTTCATCATTTTTACTAAATTTTTAGTAATTGATAATCCAAGACCAGTTCCTCCAAATTTTAATCCTTGACCGTCTTGCTGTTCAAAAGCTTCGAATATTTTGTAAATTTGGCTTTCTGGAATTCCGATTCCGGTATCTTCAACAATGATTTTGAGATCAATGAAATCTGTTTTTCTTTTGTGGAATTGAGGGATAACAATGATCTTGATATACCCTTTGGAAGTAAATTTCAAAGCATTTCCAATAAGATTAAAAATTATCTGTCTGATTCTTGTTTCATCTAAAATTAAACCTTTTTGCAGATTTTCAGGATAATCAATAAAGAATTCAATTCCTTTTTCTTTTGTCTTCATTTGAAATAATTGACTAATTTCATCTAAAATAGATTTTAAATTTACTGGTGCATAAATCAACTCTAATTTTCCGGCTTCAATTTTTGATAAATCGAGAATATCATTGATTAATGCGAGAAGATTTTTTCCACTTGTCATAATGATTTCAAGATATTCTTTTTGTTGCTTATCGGAAACAAGTTTTGTTAATATTCGTGAATAACCAAGGATTGCATTCATTGGAGTTCTTATTTCATGACTCATATTTGCAAGGAATTCACTTTTGGAAATATTTGCCATTTCTGCGACAACAACCATATTATTTGCAGTTTCAATTGCAGCTTCAAGGCTAATATTTAATTGCTTTGATGATTCATTTGCCGCTTCAAGGGCGGACATTTTTTGATCTCTCTCAATTGCGGAACCAATGGAATTAACTGCTATTGATAATGTTGTTATATCTTTGGGTCTCCATTTGCGATACTTCTTTATACTATCAAATCGTAAAAATCCCCACAGATTAGAATTCTCAAAAATTGGAATTGCTAATACTGATTTTATTTTTTGTTCGTTAAGAATAATTGCTTCATCTTTTGGAAAAGAATCAATATTACCAACTACGCAATTTTGGTTAATTAAAGTATCGAACCATTTTCCAAGTGGATCAGATTTTGTATATGAAAAACACTCATCTCCAGAATTTAATGAGAGTTCAGGTTCTAATAACCATTCATAAGTTAAACGAGTTTCATACTCAGATGTTTTTTTATTTTTAACTGATTCAAAGCATCCGATTCGGTCAACATTTGTAGCTCTTCCAAATAATTTCAAAACATATTTGAAGACATCACGATAGTTTATTGAGAGTAAAATGGAAGATATTTTGGAAATTCCTTCAATTAATCTATCAGTGTTTTCTGTTTCAGATAAGAGGTCAGAAATTTTTTGTCGTTTTTGTATAATAAGAATAAATTCATTATTGTTAATTTTTTGTAAAAGAATGAAATATTCATAATCTTGAAATTTTATGATATATGATTTCTTGTTATCTTTTTCAATTTTGATAAGAATTGACTCATTGTTTCTTAATAGAAATTTTTTTATCTTTTCAAAGAGTTCTAATTCTTTTTTTTTTACATTTTCAATAAGATTGAAATTCTTATCAATTCTGAAATATAAAAGTGAAAAATCTTCAACATTATCATTTTCGATTAACTTAATATGCTCAGAATCTTGCGACATATATATCTCCAGTTTGAATAATTATTTGACCAATTGCTAATAAAGGTAAAAGAGTGTCAATTGTAAAATTTTGACGAATCTGATTTTTTTTGTATTCTCATTGTTTTGAAACTAATTTGTACTTGAACGAAAAGGATAAAAGTCACTGATTGCAACCGGATGGGCACGAATAAAAACTATGAGACGATATTATTTTCTTTTGAGCTCACTTTTATTTACCTTTTGTAAATCTATAAATATTCAACATTTACTACACTATTTCACAAATAAAAAATGTGTTTTGTGATATTTTTGTAGAGGAATGTGATCGTTTATCTCATAGAAAAAATCAATAATGTGCCCTTATGATTTCAAAAAACAATTTTCCTTTGCGTTTTTCCCTTTGCTACTTTGCGAAATTTTTTTTACTTAGTATCTGAACGAAAAGGAATTTTTTAACCATGAAGAACAGAATTTCATGAAAAAAGATTAATTGGGAAATTATTTATTTTTCAGCTTCATAGAAGCGA
>JAOZMQ010000271.1 GCA_029934195.1 Candidatus Cloacimonadota bacterium
AACCTTTATGCCAGCTCTTTTGTCCTTGATATTACAGCTTGTGGTACGTTTTCGCAAACCGACATGAGTAGCTACACAGTATCTCAGTACCTTATTAATAACTATAGGGATTGAGACTTGACTCAATCTCTGAAATTGATCTGCTACCTGGCTATTATTAAATAGGATGTATAGTTTTTCAGGAAAATAAAAGTTATCAGACCTGCCAGGTTTTCAAAACATGGCAGGTCTTAAAGCCAAAATATTTATCTGAACATCTATAGTGCAATGTCTATTGCCCACTATCATAACGACTATTCTTATTGAGTACAACGGATTATCGAAACTAACGGATTTTTTATTGGGAACGATCAAAAAAATTTAATCAATCCGAATAAATTCAACTCGCCGATTGATGGCACGCCCTGGCACAGTCTCATTGCTATCAATCGGCTGTTCTTCTCCATAAGCCCTCATAATAAGACGCAGTTCAGTCAGTCCATAGCTTTCCATCAGGTAATTTTTCACCGATTCAGCCCGACGATAAGAAAGGGCTAAGTTATGAATCTGGACACCTGTGTTATCGGTGTGTCCAGCAATCATTAAAATAGAATGTGCCAGTTCATCACTTCGCAGGGCTTGTCCAAATTTATTTAATAATGGCTTAGATTCTTCCAAAATAATAGCTGAATCAATTTCAAAATGAATCAGGGCAGCGATTTTAGGCGGTTCATCTTCTACAATACCGTCTATATCACGATAACCCCGCATTTTTTGCTTTTGCAGAGCTTGAATAATATCTGTTATGCTGGTTTCTGAATCAGCCATAATTGGCTTATCTGCCCAAGCGAATTGGTAAAAACACAAGGAAATAATAATACATAATGGTTTAATCATCATTCCAAATCTCCAATAAAAGTACAACATATACTGCACACAGGCATAACTTAAACTTTTAGCTAGCTAGGCGAAGTGTGTTTTTGGTGCAACGGCATTTCCTTAAAACCGAAAAGAATTCACAAAAAACATCTGATAGGAAATGAATGCCAATGCACACAAAAACACGTTTGCCCATCCTACCTGGCTTGCCAATCTTAAAAATCCGTTTAATCTTGTTCAAAATCTTTGGTAAATGAATGATGCAGAAGCGTCATGGAATGTATTCCCAACGAGGACATTGGAAACAAAGAAAATTCAATTAACTCGCTATGAGGAATATATTTTTTCAATTCCTCTTTGGGATTGCCTAATTTATCAGGATCACGAAATTTTCTTTTAGCTTGCATGTTCTGTAAATGAGTTCCATAAACTTTATCAATTGCGACTAAATCACCCAAAAACCAAGATTCAAGCTCATGACAGGGAATGCGAATCAGTGTATTTGGGTGTCCAGCTTCCTGACATAAAGCCGCTATTTTTTGTTTAAGAACAATACAATCAGCAGAATCTTTGTCATGTAATATGATAAAGTAAGAATGCGGTACTCCCCAGTGTTGTAAGGTTCCCTTAATGGAATGAATCAAATCACTTTTGCCTTCGTGAAAAATGACTTGATGGTAAAATTCATTGAAAAGTCCTTCTTCTTCTAATATGCGAGGCACAAGTTCGTTGAGTACCACTTCCATTGAGAGTTCTTCAACCAAAAATACTAATGCTTTCATATTGGATCAACACCCCTGAAGAACCCTTTTTTCCAAAGCCAGCCGGGTTTGTCGCCTCCTTTAACCAGGTTTGAAACAACTTCAACTTCTTTCGCTCGTTGAATGGTTGTATAACCCGCTTTTTTGACTAACCAAAAAATTTCATCTAATTCGACTGCGTTGAGAAAATCGGGGGAATGTGTAGAAACGAATACTTGCCCACCCCGTAGCGAATACAACCTAAATTCTTCGGCTAGTTCATATAATAGTTTTGGATAGAGATGATGTTCTGGTTCTTCGACACATAAAATGGAATGTGGCGATGGCTCGCTTAACAAAATCAGATAAGCAAACATCTTGAGGGAGCCATCTGAAACATAGCGAGCTAGAAACGGCTCCTTAAAAGCACTGTCATGAAATTTGAGCAATACACGCCCTTCTTCCGTGGTTTTGGCAACCACATTTTGGAGACTAGGCACACAGGTTGAAAGTTTGGTTAAGATATGTTTAAAAACCTTGGGGTGGTGTTCATAGAGAAATTGAGTGACCAGAGACAAGTTATTGCCAGCCGATGACAATTGTTCCGCATATTCATCATTCACTTGTATTTGCCGCGCTTTATTAATATTAAAATCAAAAAGGTGTCCATTTTCGATAAATTTCCGCAAAGCATTGGCTGCTTCAAATCGCGTAAACTGCCCTAAACCTTTAAGGGCTAAAATATCCGCTGAATCCAAAGTGTGTTCTGCCTGTTTTAATTTTGGATGAAAGCTTTCTTCATGGCTTAAAGCATAGCCTTTTCCATATTTAAAATCAAGACAATAGTAAGAAGAATTGTCAACTTCATAACGAAGAAATTCTCGTTTAATAACCGGTTGCTTACCCTTTAGCGTGATTTGTAATTGATAAGTGACTAATCTTGGCATGTCTGCAATAGGCATTTGAAATTGAATACAAAATTCAATATCTTGGTGTTCTTGCCCACGACTGATGACTTCTTTAAACCCCCCTCGTTTGTTTAATGCCTTCTGTATATTATCTGTTATCGCGTCTTTTAAAAAACTAAAAACATCAAATAAAGTTGATTTACCACTGCCATTGGCACCAACGATAACACACATTGGCGGTATATTATTGAGTTCAGCCGATTGAAATGTTTTAAAATTTTTGAGTGAAATGGATTCAATTTTCATAATTGTGGTTTAAAAAGCTCGGGAATGTTTTCATATCGTAGGGGCAAACCTAAGTTTGCCCTTTTCTATTTTACCACTGGGCGATAACAAAGGTTCCGCCTCTACATATAATTGGCATTTACGTGTGGAATTTAAACCCCATACTTAATTTATGATTTCCTTTAACCTTTTTATAAAGACACTAACACGTCTTTCATCTTGTAAATGTCCGGGTAAGGCATCTAAAAAATTTTCATTTTGTAAAAAATCAGTAAACTTTTCTCGTAAATAACAATTTAACACTCCATCTACTGCTCGTACTTCTCCAATAATTTCCGGACGACCATCAATAACAGTCACAATATCTTCTAAATCATGACTGGCAAGATAATCATTCTGTCCGCGTCCTTCAAATGCCTCAATTTTTGTCGCTAAAAAATAAGGCACTGTCACTAATTTAATGACCAAATTTTCTTCAAGTTCAACATATTGTGCCGTCTTTACGCTGGCAGAATACCAACAATTACTAAAACCTAAAATTTCACTGGACGTTGGCATAACATCCACTTTAATTCCATCAACTATCCAACGACAAAAAGGTGCATCTTTAGCTTGATCATGTTTAAATCCTAAATTGAGTAGTTGCTTTTCCAACTGATAATAAGCCATTCTCGATGCTAATTCAATAATAACATCCACGTCTTGAGTTGGACGAATTTGAAAAGTTGCCCTATCTGTAATAAATAGGCTTGTAACAGCACCACCTAAAAAGACAACTTTATCCAAAAGATTACCAAGTTTTTTAGCCGTTATTTTCACTAAAGCAATATTAGCATTATCAGTATTTAGCATAACTAAGTTAATCTTTTAGTTAATTCTTGAATAGCAAGCTGTTTTTCTCTCGCACGTCCTATACGAATAGCATCAATCAATGCCAATAATTCATAAAACCCCTTATCTAATTTTACTGCAGGTGGTACAGACTTATATAAAGGTGAGACTTCATAACCTTGTATATCGCCTTCAGCATCGAACCATACAGGCGGATATTCTTTATTTTGTACAATCAGTTGCTGCAAAGGGGGTGCGGCATAAGCAGTGGGTATCCCCCTGGTTATTTTACCCAACTCGGATGGATAGGCATATTTTACGCCATGTACTAAAAATTCTAATAATGCCTTCCGAATTGGTTTTTTGTACAAAGGATGGGCTGTATTCAAATGAATGAGTTTAGCATGAGCGGCACGCTTTAAACCACCATGCACCTCAGAAGCACTCATAAATAGTACATTAGCCAACTCTGCATACGTCCATGCTTGCGATTTTAAACTAATTAACTTGAGCAATATAACAACATCTTGAGGTTTGAGTATCATATTCGGTATTTGCGAATTACGAATAAAATTAATTGTAATCCATTCAGGTTCTGATAGGTTTTCAATCTTTTCGTATGGGCAAACCTAAGTGTTTGCCCTTTGCTATTTTACCACTGGGCGATAACAAAGGTTCGCCCCTACATAATATTGGCATTTCGTTTGGGAATTTAAACTCCATACAAAAATAATTAAATAATTGGGGTCAGAGTAACATTAATTTTTTACAAGCATTATTGTTTCATATTAATTTTACTCTGACCCCAATTATTCTTCCATTTGTGAATGACTTTCGCAACGCGGAGCAAAGAAATGTAGGTGGGTAGAACGATAGTGAAACCCACCATTTAGATAATAGCAGTGGAGTTAGTTCAATATTCTTTGCTGGCACAGGTTTGCAACCAACTCCTTCGTTACTTCGTTTCAGAATAAATGAACCTATCCCACTATTCAAAAATGCAGAACCCTGAAGAAAAATCGTTTTGACTAAAAAACGATGTTTAAGAAATCCGATTTTTTGAAAAAATCGGATTTCTGAGCTGCGAAAACGAATAGTGGGATAGGTTCATACATTAAAAAAGGGGCCAGGTTCAATTTAATTTTTAATCTTGGATTTTTATACAAATTGTAATGTTTAAAAAACAA
>JAOZMQ010000272.1 GCA_029934195.1 Candidatus Cloacimonadota bacterium
AATATCGCTTCTATGAAGCTGAAAAATAAATAATTTCCCAATTAATCTTTTCTTCTTGAACTTCTGTACTTCATGGTTAAAAAATTCCTTTTCGTTCAGATACTACTTAGTACCTGAACAAAAAAGGATAACCCACTGATTTACGCAGAGTTACGCTGATTTAAGAAAATAAATAATAAACGAAAAATAGCGAGAAATTACAAATATTAGGATGATTTTAAATTTTTTCTCTATTTTATCCATTATTAATAAGATTTCAATAAGAATTTATTATTTTAAATCCGTGCTAATCCGTGCAATCAGTGGCTTTTATCCTTTTCTTTCAAGTACTATTTATTGTGATCCAAATAGCCTATTCTAAGATAAAATATTGATAAAATAATTTTCAGGTTTGAAATACTTTTCAGCAATGATTTTTATCATTTCTTTGGTGACATTTTTTAATCTTTTTTCTCTATCAAGATAATATTGATAACCATAACCGAGAGTTTCAAGAATAGCCAAAGATTGTGCTTGATACAATACACTTTCTTCTTCCATCAATCTATTACCACGAATAGCATTTTTGGCAATTTCAAGCTCTTTGTCAGTTATTCCAAATAATTTTATATCTTTCATTATTCTCTGAATTGCATCGAGACTTTGTTTTTCTGCTTTTTTATCCACTACTGCGTACCCACAAAATAAACCAATTTTTCTTAAAGAATTAAAATCAAATCCTACCGAATATGCAACCCCCATTTTTTCTCTCAATTCCATAGATAGCCTTGAATTAATATCACCACCAAGAATATAGGATAAAACATAAAAAGCAATATTCATTTCCGTATCTTCAGCTGTGCAACCGAATCCCCCGCAATAAATAGTAGATTGATCGAGATTTTTTTCAATACGTTTATTTCTATTTATGGACGGCTCAATATATAGTTTTTGAGGTAAGCGATTTGTATTTCCATTTGATTCATTAAAAAGTTCTTCAATTTGATAATAAGTTTCATTAAAATCAAAATCACCAAGAATAGCAATTGTATAATTTTCCATTCCATAATATGTATGATTCCATTCAATGACTTTTTTCCTGGAGATTTTATTTATATCCGAGATAAGACCTTCTTTGCTAAGAAGATTACTCTTTTTACCAAAAACCATTTGTTTCCATTTAAGTTCAGCTAATTGTTGCGGATAATCTTTTATTCTATTAATATTACTAATATATGTTTTTTTTAGATTAGAAATGTGTTCAATAGGAAAAGTTGGTGTCTTCATAATATCAGCTATCATTTCCAAAGTAATTGGTAGCATATCATCAAAACATTTTGCTCTGATAGTTGTTGCTTCTTTGCTTGCTGTAATCCCAAATTGAATCCCATGAGCTGTACAAAAATCAATCAATTCCCGATGAGTTTTTTTCTTACTTCCATAAATTAACATTGTTGATGTAAGTAAGTTTAATCCTCTATTTTCCAATGTTTCATTTAATTGAGAAACTTCATTGGTGAGAGCAATTCCAATCGTAGGTTTTCCAATAACTTTTTTGAAAATAACTTTCATTCCATTAGCGAGTTTTTTTTCGCAATAATCATTTGTTTTTGAAGTGATAATTGTTTTCTTTTTTAGCAAATTAATCTTTTTCAAAATAGAGTCTGTATCAATTTTCTTTTTACCAAGATGAAGAATTTGTAATTTCTCCGGTGAATAAAATTTTGAGATCAATTGATTAATTATAGTTCTGTTTATTCCCTTTAATTTATCAGGGTATTTGATGAAATCTTCATAATTTCCAAGCAACTCTTCACTACCAATACTCAAAGCAAGTGATTCAATATATTCAAATGAATATTTATGTGAATAAAGAAGATCTGTTTTTTGCTTATTCATTTCATCTTGACTAATACCATAATGATGTAATTTATTAAATTCATCTAAAAAGCTATCAATTATTTTATTCAAATCAGCATTTTTTTTAGGTAAGATTAAAAGAATGGTCATTCCATTTAGAATTCCAGATAACGAATGGATTTTTATGGTATCAATTAATTTATCTTTACGGAAAAGACGATCATATAATTGAGAATTTCTTCCATAAGCAAAAGCCTTAATAATCAATGACTGTGCATGAGAATCCGGATTATTCTCTGATAACTCAGGGAAAACAAAAGCAAGATAATCATTGGAAATATCTTTTTGAAGAGAAAAAACACTCGGTATGGTCTGATAATTTTCATTCACAATTTTTCTTGGAATTAGCTCTCGATATTGCCATTCTGAAAAATAGGATTCAATTTGTGTCATTAAATCATTATCATAATCACCACTTACAACAAGAAAACAATTATTTGGAACTACCCATTTTTTATAAAAACTTCTTAAATTATTAGGAGTTGCATTATTTAAAATCTCTTCGTTTCCAATAATTGGATTTCTATATGGATTTTTTTTTAAGTAATATTTTGGGATTTCTTCAATAAAAAATTCCTCAGGATCATTCCTATACTGTTTAAGTTCTTCTATTACAACGTTTCTCTCAAAACTGAAATCTTTATCACTATAATTTGAATGTAAAACCAATTGAGAAATTATATCAAGACCTTCATCAGTAAATCGTGATGGTAATGTAAGATAAAAACAAATAGAATCAAACTCCGTATAAGCATTCAATTGTCCACCCAAAAAAGATGCACGTTCGGAAATCATTCCATCTGGAAATTTTTCAGTTGATTTAAAGAGTAAATGCTCTGTAAAATGAGAAAATCCCGCTTCTTCTTTTGTTTCCCAACAAGATCCCATTCTGACATATAATTGAATACTAATAAGCGGATTAGAACCATCTTTTGCAGTAATAATTTTTAACCCGTTTTTTAACGTTTTACTTTTAATTTCATCCATTATTTATTTTCCTTAATTTTTTCACTTTGGAATTCTACACATCCATAAGCGTTATGGTTATGGATTGATTCAAAATTTTCCGATTCAATTTTAAATGAATCAATACGAGGATCCGATTTAAGTTTTACTGCAAGATCACGAACAATATCTTCTACAAACATTGGATTATCATAAGCTTTTTCGGTTACATATTTTTCATCAACTCTTTTTAATAATGAAAATATTTCACAACTTGCAGAAGATTCTACCAAATCAATAATCTCTTCCAACCAGATAAATTTATTATAAGATATTTCAATGCTAACTTCTGATCTCTGATTATGAGCACCATAATCACTGATTTCCTTAGAACAAGGGCAAAGAGTTGTCACCGGAACAATTACGCCAATTTTCAGATTAAAAACATCAGTTAAAGATGCCTCAAAAACACAATTATATGACATCAAAGATTCAATTTTTGATACCGGAGCTGTTTTTTTAATAAAATAAGGAAATCTAATTGTTGTAAATGCTCTGTCTGCATTCAAAGCACGTTTGACTTCTGTTAGAAAAGATTCCAAATCATCAATAAAAGTCTCTTTATGAAACTGATTTAAGACTTCAAGAAATCTACTCATATGTGTTCCACGATGCTGGTGCGGAAGCTCAACATAAATATCTAATTCTGCGACAGTTGGCTGAATTTTATTTGTTCTATCTTCAACAATAATTGGATATTTTATGTTTTTTACTCCAACTTTGTCAATTGTAACTTTCCTATTATCTTCTAATGATTGAACATCAATACTATTTTTCATTTTCACTCACCAAATATTTTTTCATTCCCATTGTTTTCAAAGAAATAATCTCGTCTGATTTTTTATAGTAAATCATTGCTTCGACATTATTATATGTTTTTATCAACTCAATTGCTTTTTCCGGTTGCATCAAAAAAATAGTAGTCGCCATTGCATCAGCAGCAGAAGCAGTCGGAGCGATAACTGTAACCGATATTGTATTTTTTGCAGGATACCCTGTAAAAGGATTTAAAATATGGTGATAATTTACACCTTTAAATTCAAAACTTCTTTCATAATCTCCTGAAGTTACAACAGCATTCGCATCCATATTCAAGATGGCAATTAATTCATTTTTATTACGAGGGTGTTGAACTCCAATTTTTTGCAACGATACATCTCCAAAGAAACAAATATCTCCACCGGCATTAATAAATCCGCTGATAAGACCACGGTTCTTCATAAATTGAATAGCTTTATCAACAATATATCCTTTAGCAATGCTACCGAAATTAAGCTTAATCCCGAAAGGACGGATTAAATAATTTTCCCCATATCTAATTTTATTAAAACCAGAATTGTTGATTGCTTTATGGATTGTTGTAGAATCCGGTATGATTTTCTTATCAAAGTCCCAAATATCAGTTAATTGACCAATTGTCACATCGTATAAGCCATCGGATTTTTTATACAAATCAGCTGAAATTTCCAACATTTTAAAAATATCCTCACTGATACTGATACTGTCAGATTTTGAATTATTTATTTTCCATACTTCACTTGATTTTTTATAATAAGATAATTTGTTTTCATAATCTTGAATATAATTCATCGTACTATCAATCATTGTTTTCACATTTTTAGACTTACTGTTTGCTGTGATTTCAACAATTGTATCTAATAATATTTTTGAACATTTTGCAGTGTAGATTTTTGTTACATACATATAAGTAGCAACCGAGATCACTGACAATAAAATCAACAGATTAATGACATCTTTTTTATTCATGTATTGATCCTTTTTCTAATTTCTAATCTTGAATTCACGATAAAAAGACATTTTAAAAAAAAAAGAATAGAGGCATTTTTTTATTTTTTAGCTTTTT
>JAOZMQ010000021.1 GCA_029934195.1 Candidatus Cloacimonadota bacterium
TTAAATTTATCATTATAACCAAACAAATCGTTTCCTGTATTATACGGCGGATCAATATAAATCAATTTCACTTTCCCACGAAATCGTCTTACGAGAGAGTGAAGAGCGAGAAGGTTGTTTCCTTTTATAATCAGGTTTTCTTTATCAAAATTAATGTTCTTTGTTATTTTATGTTCACCATCAACATCATATTTTTTCCAATTTGTAAAAGCTTTTGCGGAAAACAGTCTGTCAATTTCATCGGGAGCGAGAGTTTCATTCCAAAAAATTTCATTCCTTTTGGAATCTTCTTTGGTTTGTCCGCCTTCGAGAACACAATCTTTGTAAGGCCAAACAAGAACAACTTCTTTAGAATCTGTAAGATAATCTCCGTCAGCTACCAAACCTATTTTGTTCTTAAAAGAAGTGTAACTATCCGGTAAAAATTGTTTGTTGGAAACAAATTTTTGGAATTTTATTTTATCAAAAATCAAAAAATCATCAACTATTTGAAAGAAATGCTTTTTTAAGCTATTGGAAGAAAGAAGCAATTTGAGAAGTTTCGGTTCAAGTTTTAGAGCATCTTCTACAATTTTATTTTTTAGAAGTTTAGTTTCTGCTAAATATTTATTTTCTTCTTTTAAAATATCAATTAGTTCATTAATTAGACTTTTCATATTCAACTCTCTTTTTTATTTTTTTCAAGAAATTCAATTATAGTTTTTTGGGCAAATAGTTTATTAATTTGTTTTGCTTTTTTTATTAACTTTTGTTACATGTAATAAATCATATAAAGATACTATCCCATCTTTTTCTCCATTTCCTAACAGTGTTTTCCTGTACATTAATTTTTAATGTTGCCTCTTTTGTTCCGAGTGAGGAAAGACATATTTCTTCTTTGATTTTTAATTTCCCCTTCACCGTTTTTATCCTCAAAATGCCAACTTAGCCCGAGAAAATTAGTTTCGTTTTCACACTATTATAAGTAAATTTTTTATCTCATCTTAAATTTCAAGATTAAAGCTTTACTTCAAATTTGGTTTAATTATTACAACAAACCCCACCTTTTCCTGAAAAAAAGTTCCGTACAGAATGATAAAAGGAAAATAGCAATAATTAGCCATTTTCTATATAAAGCGACTTCATATTTTTTGTTATGAATCTTTGGAATAGATGGTGTAATTTCTAATTTATTGAGATCATCAATTTGAATCATTTTACCATTTGTTATTTTTGCAATATAAGCAAGTGTTGGCGTGTTAAATCCTCGATCAAATTGTTCAGAAGAGGTCTTGGAAATGATAAATTCGCCTTCTGTATTTTGAGAAGATTTCTCATCAATAATTTTAAAAGTAAATTTACCAGCTTTTAAATTTTCAATAGATGCTTGAAAAAAGTCATCTTTCCGCAATAAAAAATCTTCAAAAACAATTTTATCTTTCTCATTTTTTATGGATATTTTCGCATTCAAATCTCGTAAAGGTTGTAATTTTTCATCATAAGCTTGAAGTTTAATAGTAACTATTTCACCTTGTAGAAAATTATTCTTTTCTGGATAAGCATGGAATTGCCGTGCATTATCGTTGCTTAACCACGAGATTAAATCAGATACGAACTTTGAATATGCTCCTGTTTTTTCACGCATTTGCCATTTCCATAGATTTTCAAACGAGAAAAAAAGAACTTTCCCTTTTTCATATTCTCCAAGAACAATTGCCGGAGATTGGTCATCATTTTGAATTGTTGCAAGAATTTCGGCAGAAATTTTCGCTGAAACATAATAATAATCTACAGGCGGAATATCAGATTTTATTGAAGCAGGTATTTTGGAGAATGTTTGATATTTTTCTGATTTTTTGGTAAATTGTAAAGGATCTAAAAATTTTCGATTCAATTTTGTAGCATTAACTGGCAAAACGTGTGATATTTCTGGTAAAATTTTTCCTTGAAATATTAACCCTTTACCATGAGCCACAAAATTCTCGATAAGTTTAACCTGTTCACCGGATAATTTTAAACTTCCATAATTGAGAATAATTAGGCTAATTACATTCTCATTCAAAATTTCTTCAAGTTCAAATCTAATTTTGCCAGCAGTGAAAACTCTATTTTTTGAGAGATAGATTTTTGTCTCAAGCCGATCATTATTAGAAATTGCTTTGTTAAAAAATCTAATATCCCAGCCTAATTTATCAGATAGGATTACAACGTCAGACCGATTATCTAAGATTTGAATCGCAGAAGGAAAATTATTGTTAGATGTAATTAATTCTTTAAGAGAATCTGCTTTTATTTCTACATTTATTTTGTTAATTCCATTTTTTTGAAATGAATGAGAAAAAACAATTTGCTGAAAAGATTCTTTAGAAAAATCTACTTTTTTAGAAGATATTTTCTTGCCATTAACTTTCAAAATAGCAGAGGCATTTCCTTGAAATTGTGTAGCAGAGACGTTTGCAAGTATAGGAACATTTTCTTTTCGATAAGCAGTTTTATTGGTAATAACATTATCAATTGTAAGATCTGTATCATTTTTTTTGACCGGAAATATAATGGGGTTTATTGGGATATTGATGTCTTCTAATAAAGAAAAATCTTCATCTTTTAGCCATCCATCAGATAAAAGAAAGATTTTACTAACTTTGTCTAACTTCTTTTTTTCAGAAAGATCAGAAATCGATTTTGTCAAAAGTGAGGAATGTTTATTGCCATTTAGTCCATTTGCAAAAGAATATGTTTGTTGGTGATAACTATTCTTTTCATACTTCTTTTGGAGGTCAACTAAACTATTGTCAAATAGAGATTTTAGTTTGGGATTATTTTCAAAATTAAATTTCATACTTTCAGAATTATCATTCAAAAAAACAATCTTTTCTTTGAAACTGATTTTTTTGACAAAATATAAAATTGGATTAAATAAATAAACTAAAACTATAGAAATTGAGACAGCTCTTAGAACTGTTAGAAAAAATTTCTTAATAAAAGGCAATTCCGGCAAAGTTCTTCGATAAAAGAAAATTGCCGAAATTATAGAAAATAATACAAAAATAATTATCATTAAAACTTAAATCTTACCGAAAAAGCGGTACTGATTCCTTTTGAAGATTTTGTTGGAAAAATAGCAGAAAAAGAACTAAACGATAAATCAAATTCTGCCCATTTTGGGTGAAGTCCCAAACCCCAAGTTGTCATATATGGGTGATCATCATAACCAAAAGCAAAACCCATTCTGATGGGAAATATTCTTGCAACATAATATTCTGGAGAAAAAGATATTTTTGGTGCTGTCGTTGTCATAATTGAATTTCCAAATCCTTGTAAATAGTCAAGGGACAATGAAAATTTCTCATTGAATTGATATAAACCTCCGAGATGCATTTCAACTGGAAATGTTGTTTCATAGCTTCCTATAGTATAAGTTGAATCGCTATTATTAAAAATATCCTCCTCTAATTCTGAAACGTAAACACTGTCAGCCCAAGCTTTAATAACAGTTTCTTCAGTCTTCCCTGTCCAATTAATAAACCCCAATAGATTGTCAAAAGTTAAACCTAATGAGAGGTTATCATTAATTTGAGATGAAAAACCAATCAAGCCTTTAAAACCATAACCACCTAATCCGTTTCTTAACACAATTGTTTGATCAATTTTTAACCCATCATTATTTGCGATAAAAGTTCCATCAAAATCTCTCATTTTTCCATGTCCTAAACCAGCAAGAAAACTCATAGCAAAACCGACATTAATTTCCGGAATTTTATAATGTTGCATAAAAGTTAAATATTCTTCAAGAGTTTCACCCTGATAAGCTATTGTGAAATCAGAAAATGCCAGAGCTTCAAAACCGGTATTTGCTTCTGTAAAATGATATTCTTTATTATATTCATTTCCAAAAAGGAGTAATTGAAAATATTTTTCTGTCACTTTCCCGGTACCAAAAGCGTGAATTGCTGAACTAAAACCAAAATCTTTAAAAGAGGTCGCAAAAAGAACTCCTGAATAATTTCCTGAGATATTAATAGAATTTGGAATATCATCTAATAGATCATTTTTATCTTTTTCTTCAAGAAATTTACCATTAATACGATCATAAGTTTCTAAGGAAATAGAGTTATTATAAAGATTAATATTAAAATCTAAAGTGACAAAATCCCAAGTATAATCACGATTTAATTTTAAATTAGCAGGATTCCAATAAATTGAATTGGCTCCGGTTCCTCTTTGCAAATAACTGTTTGCATACATCATAGAAGCAGGAGTTTCATAACTAAAACCTATAGAGCTTATTAGTAAAATCAGTGAGAGTAATAATGTTTTTTTCATAAAAATCCCCTATCTCTTGGTATTAATGGTCGTTGACAAGCTACCAATAATTTTGATAACTTGCTCTGGTTTAATTTCAATTTCACCGTTTGAGGCATCTAACTCAAATTCTAATCCCATAAAAAGCTCATCATTTGGAACATTGGTGAAATTATTAATAAGATCATCTTTTGAAAGCTCTAAGATAATTTCATTATCAACCGTCTCAGCTTGAATATATAGTAAGTTATTACTGTTTTGTGGGAATTCTAAAGATGGCTGAGAATATACTAAATCTTTATTTGCTGAAAACTTTATAATAACATTAACGCCTAATGGTAACTCATTATCAACGGTAAGAGTGATTCTTCCATCTTGAGCATATTCTTCAATATTATCTTGATTATCACGAGAAATTTCAACACTAAATATAGTATCAGGACTAATTTTTTCATTGTTAATTTCAAAAGTAAATGGGACATCAACATTGTAACTACCATAAGCGTTTGCTTTTGAATAAGCAAATCCTGTAAGAGAAGTTTGATTTCTAACGAGAAATTTGCCCTCAGTAAAAGATATTTTTGAAGGTAAAATTTTCATCAAACTGTCAACATCTGTCTTCAATAGGGAATTTGAAGAAAAAGCAGAATCGCCAATTGCTGGAGCTGCGTTAAATAGAAATCCAGTATTATTGTAATTTGAATTAAGATCAATAGTATATTCTGTATTTTTTTCTTCGTTAATAGCTGTTAATTTACCTGTTAGCAAAACATCGAACCCTATTTTATTCCAAATATTGAATGTAAGTTCTGTATTTTTTAATTCAATAGCATCGCCAAGACCTTGAGGATAATCAATGTCAATATTTTTTTCAAAATCACTAACAACAATTTCTTTATTATTAATAACACCTACCATCTCATCAAAATAAATATGATCTAAAAAATACACTTTAACGGAATCTATTGGTGGCCAAGGTGGAGAAGAATTATAAACACTTTCAATTGAAAAATGCAAATCTGTTATTAAAGTACTTCCAGTTTTATCTCCAATAACAAAATATTGGTCATCAATTCTGGAGAGATCTATTGCAAAGTCTGGAAAATCACTGCTATTAATTTCTATAGTAAGAGGAGTTCCATCCGGTCTAAAGATTTCTCCAAAACCAAGAATAACCTTGTCCAAAACACCTGAATTATTTTGGATATTAAATCGTAATATCCATTCTTCAACCTTTCCGTAGGAAACATCAAATCTTTCATTTTGCTGTATATCTTCGATATTAATACTGTCAGAAACGGAAACATTTGGTAAAATTGGGAAGTAATCGTATTCTGATTCACCTTTAGAATTGATATTCATAATAGTTCCGACTGAGTAACTGTCAATCTCACCATTATGTTTGAATTTAAAATCACCATTTTCAATAAAGATATTTTCTCCATCCTCCAAATCAGAAACTAAAAAAGTCTCATTCATTAACGGAACATTTAATTCAATATTCCATTCAGGTGCTTCAAAATTATCAACGCAAGAGATAATTACTCCGGAAATGAGAATAAATATAATCCAAAAAAATAACTTTGTTTTCATTTTTTTCTCCTTCTTTTTACCAGTTTGTATTTGTTTTTTTACTTGAAAATTGTACTTGTCCTACTCTAATGTTTTTGTCAACAATTATTGCAATTTTTTTTATTTCAAAAGATTTTTTTAATTTTCCAATAAGACTTCCATTTAGTCCTTTAAATAAGGAAATATCTTTGGGTGATATATGCATAGTTTTATTATATTCAAACACTTTCAATATTTTTCTAAAAATCAATTCTCTCTTTACTAATTCTCCAAAAGCAGGATGATAAGGTCCAGCTACAATGGAATTTTCTGTTAAAGCTATATCAGAATGAAGTCCGGTTTTAATGACTTTGATGTTATGTTGAGAAAATTCATCATTCATTTTAGCAGAGATAATTACAGCTTCTGATAAATTTAAAGGTGTATATTTTCCAGATTGGTACATTTGCTCTAATTCTGTTCCTTGAATAATCAGAGTTGGATATATTCTCACAAAATCAGGTTTTATTGAAATAGTGTTTGAAATGGTTTCTTTTAATGAATTATCATCAAATCCCGGAAGTCCAGGCATTAATTGAATGGAAAGATTTATCTCTGAATTTTTAATTCTCGTGCAAGTTTCAATTGCCTGATTTGCTGAATATCCCCGAAAAGAGTTTTTTAGAACTTTATCAGAAAAACTTTGAATTCCTAACTCTATTGTTGTAACTTTGTTCTGCTTACAAAAATCAAGAGTCTGTTCGCAAACTGAATCCGGACGTGTAGAAATTCTAATACCAGTTGTTTGATCTTGAAAATCATTAACAAGGTCAAAAAACATTTTTTGGGTAGTAATCTCTAATTTTGTAAAAGTTCCACCAAAAAAAGCTATTTCTTTCTTTAAGTTTTGGTTTTTATGGATAAAGTTACTGATATTTTTTTTTAAATTTGCTAAGTAATTTTGAGTAAAATGATTATTATTCGAGAAATATTTTGTTTTTGTAATTTTTTCTTGATCACAATAAATACATTGAAAAGGACATCCACTTTGCGGAAGAAAAACCGGAAATATTTTTTTCATTTTTTGGAAGTAAAATCTGTAGCAAGATTCAATTTAGCACAAGCTTCTTTTGCTGCACATTGTTGAGCTTCTTTTTTACTGTATCCCACTCCTGTACCTAATTTTTGATCTTGAAAATAAACTTCAATAGTAAATATCTTTTTATGGTCTGGTCCCTCTTCGTTTATAATACGATAAGAAGGAGGAATCTGAAATTTTGATTGTGTATATTCTTGTAAAATACTTTTATAATTTATTAATTCTTCAGATTTAATTATTTTTTCAAAATCAGTAAGGATAGTATTAATTACAAATTTTCTTGCATTATCAAAATTACTGTCTAAATAAATAGCACAAATAAGAGATTCCATTGAGTCGGAAGTAATTGATTTTCTCTCTCTTCCACCTGCTTTTGCTTCATCTTTACTCAATAATAAACATTCTCCAAGACAAATATCATTTGCCTTCATTGCAAGATATTTTTCAGAAACAATTTTTGATTTATATTTTGATAAAACACCCTCTTGTTCTTTTGGATATTTTATAAAAAGAGCTTCCGAAACAATGAATCCAAGAATAGAATCCCCAAGAAATTCCATTCTTTCAAAAGTAGAAAGAGCTTTCGGATTAGAATCATTATTTCTTAAATATGACACATGCGTAAGTGAAGCTTTTAATAAAATAATGTTGGAAAACTTATAATTAATTCTTGTTTGTAATTTCTCTGCTTTTAATTCCCAATTACTAATTTCAGAAAGATTTATCTCTTTTTTGTTGGAAAAATATTCAATAAAGTCTTTAATAATTTTTTTCAAATCAACTCGCAAAATTGGGTGGCGGAAATATCTCCGCCACTACGGAATAGCTATGAAGAATTTTTACAATTTAACTTAGAATAATTCTTTGTTATATTATAAAGATTATTCCATAACATCTCCTATTATTTTATTAAATTTTCTTGAAAATTATGGTTGCGTTATGACCTCCAAACCCAAGAGAATTACTTAATGCGAATTTAACATTTCGTTTAATCTTAGTATTTGGAGTATAATTTAAATCACAATCAGGATCAGGATTTTCAAGATTTATAGTTGGATGAATTTCACCGGTTTCAATTGATTTGCAACAAACAATTGCTTCAATTGCGGCAGCACCTCCAAGACAATGACCAGTCATAGATTTGGTGGAATTAACATTGATAGAATCTGCATATTCACCAAAAACCTTTCTAATAATTAGAGTTTCAGTTCGGTCATTTGGTGGAGTAGATGTTCCATGAGCATTAATATAATCAATATCTTTGATGCCAATATTTGCATCACTCAAAGCATTTTGAATAGCAACAATTCCAGCGTTTCCATCTGGAGCCGGAGCAGTAACATGATATGCATCGTCTGTAGCTGCATAGCCAACTAATTCAGCATATATTTTTGCACCTCTATTTTTAGCATGTTCATATTCTTCTAAAACAAGAATACCAGCACCTTCACCTACAACAAAACCATCTCTTTCTTTATCAAATGGGCGAGAAGCTTTTTGTGGATCATCGTTTCTGGTAGAGAGAGCTTTCATGTTTGCAAAACCTGCAACAGCTAAGGGAGTAACACTGGCTTCTGATCCACCGGTTACAATAATATCTGCATCACCATATTGAATTGCTCTGAAAGAAGTACCAATTGCATGGTTTGCGGAAGCACAAGCAGAAGAACAATTAAAATTTATACCTTTCAAATTATTCTTGATGGCAATATGAGCAGCACCAATATTACAAATCATTTTTGGTATAAAATGTGGACTTACTCGTTTGGGACCTTTAGCTACAAGTTTTCTTACTTCATCTTCAAAAGCAAGCATACCACCAATTCCTGCACCTGTAATACAACCTGCTTTATAAGGATCATAGTTTTCGTCTTTTGTAAATCCTGAGTCTGCAATTGCTTCACTTGCGGCAATGATTGCATAAATTGCGTACAAATCAATTTTTTTAATCTCTTTTTTCGTTAGATAATTTGTGGCATCAAAATTCTTAACTTCAGCACCGATTTTACTTGCAAAATCTTCAGTATCAAAATGGGTAATGCGAGCGATACCAGACTTCCCATCTAATAAATTTTGCCAGGTTTCCTTGACGTTATGTCCAACTGCGTTAATTGTACCAATACCTGTGACAACAACTCTTTTTTTACTCATTTTTACCTCTTATGGAATTTTAGTTTTTCTAATAATTTTTTGTGTGTCCAGTCTTGAGATTTTCTAATAATAAAAAAGCTCAGAACAAGCCAATAACAATTTCATAATTATGTATAAACAATTTTAAATGAAACAGTCATAGAATTAGACTGAGCAAATTATCAAAATTAGCTTATTGTTTTTTGCTTTTTATGTAATTTATAGCTTCTCCGACAGTTCTAAGTTTTTCTGCTTCATCATCTGGAATGTCAAGATCATATTCTTCTTCAAATTTCATTATTAACTCAACAGTATCAAGTGAATCTGCACCTAAATCTTCTATAAAGTTTGCTTCAATAGTTACTTCAGAAGCGTCAACATCAAGTTCATCAACAATAATTTCTCTTACTTTTGCTTCAATATCCATAATATCCTCCGGTTTTTTTTACATTATTAAGCCACCATCGACCTGGATGGTTTGTCCTGTTATATAGTTTGCTTCATCAGAAGCTAAAAAGATACAAAGATTTGCAATATCATTAGGTTTTCCCATTCTTGATAATGGAATTGCTTCGGCATATTTTTCTCTAACTTCGGCTGGTAAATTTTCGGTCATCTCGGTTTCAATAAAACCGGGAGCAATTGCATTTACTCTAATATTGCGCGAAGAAAATTCTTTAGCACAAGATTTTGTAAAAGCAATAATTCCACCTTTTGAAGCAGCATAATTTGCTTGTCCCGCATTTCCCATAATACCAATAACAGATGAAATATTAATGATAACGCCTGCTCTCATCTTTAACATAACACGACTAATTTTTTGTGTACAAAGGAATGTTCCTTTTAAATTAACATTCATTACAGCATCCCAATCAGATTCCTTCATTTTAAGTAAGAGTTTATCTTTGGTGATACCTGCATTATTTATTAAGACATCAATTATGCCATATTTCTTTTTAATAATTTTCACTGCAGAATCAATTTGTTCTGCATTTGTTACATTAACTTCATAACCTTCTACAAGATAACCTAAATTTGTTAATTTAGTAACAGCAATATCAACAAGTTCTTTTTGAAGATCAAAAATAACTATCTTTGCACCTTCAGAAGCCATTCTTTCTGCAATAGCAAAACCGATGCCACGAGCAGCTCCTGTTATTACAACTACTTTTTCATTTAATCTCTTCATAAATCTTCAAGTCCTTTTTTTACTTTCTCAATATCATTTAATGTATCAATACTAAATATTTTCGCTCGTTTATTTATCTTTCTCATCATTCCTGTCAATACTTTTTGTGGACCGAATTCAATAAAAACGTCAACACCGTTGTTTATCATATAATTTATTGAATCTACCCAAAGAACTGAGGAGGTAATTTGTTTTGTAAGATTTTCTTTAATTGTGGTTGGATTACAAGTTGGACTGGCATCAACATTTGAAACTACTGGAATAGAAGTGTTGTTAAAAACAATATTATTCATTTCTTCTGATAGCCATTTCCCCGCTTTTGCAATAAGTGGAGAATGGAACGGACCACCAACTTTTAAAGGTACAATGCGTTTTGCTTTTTCATTTTTTGCAATTTCGCAAGCTTTATTAACTCCCAATTCACTACCGGAAATTACAGTTTGAACAGGTGTATTGTAGTTTGCTGCAACAACAATACCGGTTTCAGAAGCAATTTCACAAATTTCTTTTACTTTATCTGGTGATAATCCCAAAATTGCAGCCATTGCAAAAGGTGTATTGTCATTAGCATTGATCATGAATTCTCCACGTTTGTGGACAAGATACATTGCATCTTCAAATGACAAAACATTATTGGCAACGAGAGCAGAAAATTCACCAAGAGAATGCCCTGCAACATAATCAGGTTTTATATCAATTTTGTTCAATAAAGATTTCATTGCTGAAATACTATGAAACAAAATAGCCGGTTGGGTAAATTTAGTTTGCTTTAACTCTGATTCTGGACCTTCAAGCATAATTTTTTTTAAATTAACATTGTTTGAAGTATCGAAATTAGAAAGAACACTCTCTAATTCAGAGTCATTTTCAATATAATCCTTCGCCATTTCAATATATTGAGCTCCCTGTCCGGGAAAGAGAAAGGCAATTTTTTTTCCTTTAAAAGACATAATAACTCCATTTCATTTAATAACGAATAAGTAATCCACCAGCTGTTAATCCCGCACCAAAAGATGCCATCAAAACAAGATCTCCACGTCTGACTTTCTTATTCCTGATTGCTTCATCAAGAGCGATTGGAATTGTTGCAGCAGAGGTATTTGCATATTTCTCAATATTTATAATTACCTTTTTTTTATCGATTTTTAATTTTTTCCCAAGAGCATCAATTATTCTTAGATTAGCCTGATGGGTTAATAGCCAGTCAATTGATTTTACATCCAGATTATTTCTTTTTAATAAATGATCACAAACGCTATACATAGATTTTACTGCATGTTTAAAAATTTTATTTCCTTCCATATGAATTGTATGAAGATTTTCCCTAACAGATTTTTCTGACGCAGGCATTTTTGAACCACCAGCAGGTTGAATTAGAAGCTCATTGTAAGTACCATCAGCTGTTAAATCGGTATCAATAATTTTAGAAATATCTGTAGAATCTGCTCTTGAAACTATTGTGGCTCCAGCACCATCACCGAAAAGTACGGCTGTACCTCTATCACTCCAATTGATAATTCGAGTAAGATTTTCAGCACCAACAACCAAAATATTTTGAGAAACTCCATTTTCTACAAATTGTTGAGCGATACTCATAGCATAAATCCATCCAGTACAACCTGCGGCAATATCAAAAGCAGGGAAGCCTTTTAAGCCTAATTTTTTTTGCAAAACACAAGCAGTAGATGGAAAAGAATAGTCTCCTGAAATAGTACCTACTATAATCATATCGATCTCTTTTGCTTTTATTCCAGATTTTTCTATCGCCTTAATTGAAGCTTCATAACAAAGGTCAGAAGTTGATTGGTCATCAGCAATGAAATGTCTTTCGGACATACCTGTTCGAGTCTTAATCCATTCATCGGTAGTATCAACTAATTTTTCCATATCAAAATTATTTACAATTTTTTTAGGGACATACATACCTGTTCCTGATATTTTAGCTGTATATTTTGCAATCATAATTCCTTCCTTTCAAAATATTGCTGAGAGTGGCTCACATAATCAGATTTGGCAATTTTTGCTGCAAATTTTATGGCATTTTTAATTCCTTTGGCTTTAGTACTACCATGCGTAATAATCGTAATCCCATTTAATCCAACCAACAATCCACCATATTCTGAGTAATCTAATTTTTTTTTCATATATGAAAAAACCGGATAAGAAAGAAATGCTCCAACCTTGGCAATCCAATTTTTCTTATAACGTTCTTTCATCATTTTAAAAATTGAAACAGCAGCACCTTCAATTGTTTTTAGCATTACATTTCCTACAAATCCGTCACATATAACAACATCAATATCACCACTTAGAAGCTCTTTGCCTTCTATATTGCCTACGAAATTTATATCTTTTCGCTGGTCAAGAAGCTTATAAGTTGATTTTACTAAATCGTTTCCTTTACTGCTTTCTTCTCCAATATTCAAAAGTGCAACTCCAGGTTTTTTTATACCGTAAGAAAATTCGGAATAAATACTTCCTAACATTGCAAATTGGACAAGATGCTCGGGAACACAATCAACATTCGCACCAACATCAAGAATTATAGCTGGCTTCTTTTGAGTTGGTAATGTAATTGCAATTGCAGGCCTGAGGACATTTTTAATTCTTCCATAAATAAATAGAGATGCTGCCATTACAGCACCTGTATTTCCAGCACTGACTGCAGCATCTACAATTTTATCCTTATGCAATTTTATTGATTTCACAAGGGAAGAATCTTTTTTTCTTCTTGCGGCAGTTGATGCACTATCTTTCATTGTAATGACTTCCGAAGCATGAACAATCTCAATTCTTGTTTTATCATAAGAATATTTTAATAATTCAGCTTTAAGAACATCTTCTTTCCCGACAAGAAAAACCTTTTGGCAGACATTTTCCTTTATAGCCATAACGGCTCCTTCGATTTCTGGAAAAGGTGAGTTATCACTACCGAAAGCGTCTAAGGCAATGTGCATTATTCTCCTACTTCAAGTACCTTTCTGTCTCTATAATGTCCACATTTTTCACAAACGTGATGAGGTCTTTTTGCTTCACCACAATTTGAACAAGTTGCAATAGCCGGAACAATTGCTTTATAGTGTGTTCTTCTTTTATCTCTACGAGATTTGGAAGTTTTTCTTTTTGGAACAGCCATGATGACTCCTTATTTTATTTTTATAATTTTTCTTTTATGCTAACTGAATTAAACTCATCTACCATAACTTTCTATATTACAAAGAGATATGAAATGTCTCAATGTTAGTCGCTAAAATTATTTTTGCAGTTTATCTTGTCAAGTACTTTGGTAAATTTCAAATAATAAATAGCTTCTATTCAAAGATTATTTCGTGACAATGGATTAAATATGTAAATCTTACATTTTATCTAAAATGAGTTTCTCTTTTTCAACAAGGATGTTCACAATCTGATAAGCTGATGAAATTCTTTCTGCTACCTTTATACCGATTTCTTTATTATCACAAAAAAGAGTTCCCATTGAAGAGCCGGATTCGACTTTATCACCGATTTTTAGATGAAGTTTAGCTCCAGTTCCATAATTCAGTTTTGAATCTAAAGTCATTCTACCTGCACCAACATCAATTAAGGCATAGCCGATAGATTGCGAATTTATTGACTCAACCCACCCAGTTTTTGGGGAGATAATTGGAACTGAGAATTTAGAAGTTGCAAACAAACTATAATCATCTATACAAGCTGGATTTCCACCTTGTGCTTCGATAAAATCTCTGAATATTTTTAAAGCACTTCCATCTGCAATTACTTCTTCAACTTTTTTTTCTGCATCATTGCGATTTGTAAAAGTTTTGGCAAGAATTAGCATTTCAACAGCAAGTTTTCTTGTCAATTCATGAATGTCCGGTAAGTTTTTTCCTTTAAGATAATCAATAGTTTCAATAATTTCAAGTGCATTCCCAATATTTTCCCCAAGAGGAGAATTCATATTTGAAAAAATAATGGAAACTTGTTGCCCTAATTTTTCACCAGTTTGTTTAAGAAGGAATCCTAATTTTTTTGCTTGTTCCATATTTTTTATAAAAGCACCTGTTCCTACTTTCAGATCAATAACAAGGTTTTGAGCACCTTCAGCAATTTTTTTACTCATGATGCTTGCAGTAATTAATGGAAGAGATTCTACTGTTCCGGAAACGTCTCGCAAAGCATAAATAACTTTATCAGCTGGAACAAGTTCTTGAGATTGACTGATAATCGAAAATCCAATTTTTTCAATGATTTTTTTAAATTCAGCTTCTGAGTAATCTGTTCTAAATCCCGGAATTGCTTCTAATTTATCGAGAGTACCACCGGTGTGACCGAGTCCTCTACCGGAAATCATTGGAATTTTTCCTCCGCAAGCAACTACAATCGGGGATAGCATCAGAGAAATTTTATCACCTACTCCACCTGTTGAATGTTTGTCAACAGTGTTCATTGTTTGGGGAAAACTAATTTGTTTACCTGAATTTATATAAACTTCTGTCAAAATTTGGACTTCTTCCGGGGTCATTGATTGGAAAAATATTGCCATTAATAAAGAAGACATTTGGTATTCTGGAATTTTTTTATCGATAAAAGCTTCAATAAAGAATTTCAGTTCTTCACGAGAAAGCTCTGCACCATTTCGTTTTTTTAAAATTATTTCTACTGGATTATACATTTAAACTCCTTAAATCTTTGATTTTAGATTTATAATTTTTGTTTAACAACTATTTAATATCTGAACGAAAAGGATAAAAGCCACTAATTGCACCGGATTTAAAAAAATAAATTCTTATTGAAATTTTAATAATAATAGGGAAAATAGAGAAAAATTTAAAATCATCCTAATATTTGTAATTTCTCCTATTTCCCGTCTATTATTTATTCTCTTGAATCAGCGTAACTCTGCGTAAATCCGTGGCTTAGCCTTTTTTGTTCAGGTACTATTTATAAGATAGATTATTTTAAAGATTCTCGAATTATTTTACTTAAACGTTTAACACCTTCGATGATTTGTTCCGTTGTAGGATAAGAAAAATTCAGTCTTAGAACATTATATTTTTCAGTACCTGTTGGATAAAATTTACTACCTGGAATAAAGGCAACTTTTTCTTTTTTAGCTTTTTCAAAAAGTTCATCTCCGCTCAAGTATTCAGGTAATTCCAGCCAAACGAACATTCCACCTTCTGGTATAATCCATTTGATTTCTTTTGGCATATTTTCTTCAAGAGAGCTTAACATTGCTTCGTATTGCGGTCTGTAGATACTTTTAATTTTTTCAATTTGTGGAGCAAACTTTCCCTTTTTAATAAAATTTGCGACAACACGTTGAGAAATACAATCTGTACTAACATTTACTTTTTGCATCCAAGAAACCATTTTTTCGATTATTTCTTGATTTCCAATACAATAAGCTAATCGCATTCCCGGACCAAGAATTTTTGAAAAAGATTTAACTGAAGTTACAATATAATCGTTATTATATTCTTCGCGAGCTAATCTAAATAAGGATTTAGGCGAAGAACCTGTATATCTTAATTCACCGTAAGGATTATCTTCCAGAACTAAAATGTCATACTTAATTGCAATCTCAAGAATTTCTATTCTTCTTTTAAGACTCATAGTGACGCCACTTGGATTTTGGAAATCGGGAATCATATAGATAAATTTTATTTCCTTTTTCGAGCATCTGAGTTCAATAATTGTTTTTTCCAATAACTCTGGTTTCATTCCGAAAGAATCGATTTCTACCCCAATAAGATCCGCCCCCATACCTTCAAAAGCGACTAATGAACCGAGAAAACTTGGAGCTTCAGATATGATAACATCTCCTTCATTTAAAAATGTTTCAGTAAAAAGAAAAATTCCATTCGTCGAGCCGGATGTAATCAGCATTTCTTCAGGTGTTACGTTTGTGAGACCTTCCATTTCAAGAAGTGTTTCTTTTAGAAAAATATCACCTCCACTTGCACCATATTGTAAAATATCTTTTCCATCAGAAAGAATTGTATCTTTAAATATTTGAGCCAATTCCTCACTTGGAAATGTTGAAGGTGAAGGGAAGCCTCCGGCAAGAGAAATTAACCCCGGAATGCCTTTTGTGGAAGCAACCAATTCTCTAATCATTGAGGGTTTCATATTATTCGTTTTTGTTGAAAATTTAGTTTTCATTATTATTATTCCTTAATTATATTATGTTTTTCTTGAAAAGATACGAATTTGTTTTTTGTGCGATTAAGTCAATAGATTTGATAATTCGTATCTGAACGAAAACTAACTTTTTCTGAATTTTCTTTTTTTGTCGCTACTCTGTAGCTT
>JAOZMQ010000273.1 GCA_029934195.1 Candidatus Cloacimonadota bacterium
AATGTAATGGAGAAAATGACAGAGTGGAGCGAGTCATTTACGCAATGGAATGGATTTATTTCTTTGAGTTTTTGCTATATAACGATTTTGCAAGTCGTTTTTAACCTTACCCTAACCCTCTCCTACAAATCAGGAGAGGGAACAACTTTCTACCTTGTAGGTCAATCATCATGATTGACATTGACATTGACAATCAAGCTGATTGTCCTACGAGGATAAAGTCCCGTCTGCAAGATGAGCAGGATTAAAAAATCCTGAAAATCCGATAATCTTGAAAATCAAGGATCAGACGGTTGTAGAAAAAGATAAAAAATAGAAAAAAAAATATCTTTAAGAGCAGATGTTCTGACCTTAAAGATATAACTTCCAAAATCCAATATATAAAACTTATTTAACAACAACGACTTAGTTTTTAACTCGTAACTGAACAAAAACTACTAAAACCTTGCGAATGATTGTCTGTGAAAATATGACCATTCAGAAAGTTTAGTAAATTCTATCAATAGAAAAATCTCAGAAATACGGTTTTTTGTTCAGAAACTAACTATTCCTTATTATTTTAGGATTACGAATTTTTTTACAGATGTAAACCTACCTTCACTATTCATTTCTACAATGTATGTATTGGGAGTAAGTCTTACTCCATCGTTATTAGTTCCATCCCAAGAGAAATTATAGATTCCTTTTGGTAAAACTTTATTAACAATATTTTTTAGTACACGTTCTTCTTTATCGGTAACAACAATGTTAACAAATGAATCCTGAGGAATTTCACAACTAATCATAGTTGATACTTTAAATGGGTTTGGTGAGACATCCATTTTAAAAAGAGTAACCGTAATTGCAAGAAGTCCAGATGCAACTAATCCAATAAGAGCTATAATAATTGACTTTCTCATTTCAATTACCTCCATTTTTTTATTTTACAAATATGCAAATTATGTACCAAAAATTATTAATAGTTTCATAAATTTTTCTTGTTGATATTTTGGGAAAAACAGAATAATTTATGAGTCTGTTGCTTTAATATTGGCTCAATGATATTATCTAAACTTCCAAGAAAGAGATATTCTCTTTTATTTAGTACCTGAACAAAATAGGATAAGCACCGGATTTACGCAGAGTTATGCGGATTTAAGAGAATAAATAATAGACGAAAATGGCGAGAAATTACAGATATTAGGGTGATTATAAATTTCTTCTCTATTTTTGTACCTAAACAAAAAGGATTTTTTAACCATGAAGGACTGAAGATCCTGAAGAAAAGATTAATTGGGGGATTATTTATTTTTCAGCTTCATAGAAGCGAAATCTTTATAGCTCAATGCGTTAGCGGTGGGCAAAAAGAAAAAGTTAGTTTTCGTTTAGATACTATCTAAAAATATCAGAATGTCCATTAGGTTTTCAGATTGTGTACATTGACATTGCTGTTCGAACTCAAAATTAACAAAAGTAGCTTATTTCCTTCATTCTTGAAAATTGTTTAAAAAAGGTTGTTACAATTAGTACAATTCTGTTAGTACAATTCAGTAATATATAAAACAATGAAACAAAGTAGATAATTACAAGAAAACATAAACATTTACAAGGCAGGACTTTCAGATTTCCAAGGTATGCCAGTAAAGATGATAATCTAAAAAATTCAATGAATATTTAAAATATTTGAAAGCGGTCTTGTAAAAAGGGAAGAACGCAAAGGCAAAAAAAAACTTGACTTAAAAAAGAGTAAAATAAAGCAATGAATATAACAAATAGAAAGGAGAAAAGATATGAAAAGAAGAGTCATAATCATGGGTGCTGCTGGGAGAGATTTTCACAATTTTAATACATACTTTCGTGGCAATGAATCTTATGAAATCGTAGCTTTTACTGCAACACAAATTCCGGGAATTGATGACAAAAAATATCCTGCTGAATTAGCTGGAGAATTATATCCTGAAGGCATTCCAATTTTTCCAGAAACAGATTTACCTTTATTAATTAAAAAGCATGAGATTGACTTAGTTGTCTTTGCTTATAGTGATGTTCCTTACGAACGAACAATGCATAATACAGCCCTTGTTAATGCTTGTGGTGCTGATTTTATGTTTATGGGAACCAAAAACACAACAGTAAAAACAACCAAGCCTTTAGTAACTATTTGTGCTGCTAGAACAGGTTGTGGAAAAAGTCAGACAACAAGAGCTGTTGTTAAAGTTCTAAAAGCAAAAGGATTAAAAGTCGTTTCGATACGTCATCCAATGCCTTATGGTGATTTGGTTAAACAAAAAGTTCAAAGATTTGCATCTATTGAAGATCTTAAAAAACATGATTGTACAATAGAGGAAATGGAAGAATACGAACCACATATTCAAATGGGAAGTATAATCTATGCAGGTGTTGACTATGAAGCAATTGTTCGAGAAGCAGAAAAAGAAGCAGATGTAATTATTTGGGATGGTGGTAATAATGATACTCCGTTCTATACATCTGATAAAGAAATTAAAATTATTGTTGTTGATCCACATAGAGCAGGTCATGAAATTTCATATTATCCTGGTGAAACAAATCTTCGTATTGCTGATGTTGTAGTTATCAATAAAATTGATTCAGCGGATTTTGATGATATCCAAGAAGTTCGGGAAAATATTTCTGAAATTAATCCAAATGCTATCGTTATTGATGGAGCATCTCCACTTTTTGTTGACAAGCCAGAATTAATTAAAGGTGCTAATGTTCTCGTTGTAGAAGATGGTCCAACTCTTACTCACGGTGAAATGACTTATGGAGCTGGTGTAGTAGCTGCTACAAAATATGGTGCTGCTGAACTTATTGACCCAAGAGAATTTGCGGTTGGTGAAATAGCTGATACTTTTAAAAAATATCCTGATATAGGAATTTTGCTCCCAGCTATGGGGTACGGCGAGCAACAAATTAAAGATCTTGAAGATACGATTAATGCGGTTAATTGTGATGCTGTTGTTATTGCGACTCCAATAGATCTTACTCGAATAGTAAAAATTCATAAGCCTACAGTTAAAGTAAGTTATGAATTGCAGGAAATTGGAACTCCAAATCTTGCTGATGTTTTAAAAGACTTTTAAGTTAAAAAAATATTAAAACTTTTCGGAGACTTACATTTGTGAGCCTCCGATTTTTTTTTCATAGTTCCAACATTCTTGTTGGAAAATTCTTATCTTAATCCATCCTAAAAGGATGTTTTTCTTTTTAATTTCATAAAACAAAAAGTATTCAAACTAAATAAATGGAGAAAACATGGAAAAAAAAGCAGTATTAGCTTTAGGCGGAAACGCAATTATTAAAGCAGGACAAAAAGGTGTTATTGCTGAACAATTTCAAAATACAAGAGATAGTCTTGGTGGTATAGTGGAATTGATTAAAAGAGGATATAAACTGGCAATAACTCATGGTAATGGTCCACAAGTTGGTAATTTATTAATTCAACAACTTGCTGGTATTGATAAAGAAATTGCACCTTTACCGCTCGGTATCTTAAATGCCGCTTCTGAAGGTACGATGGGATATATGATTGAACAATCTTTGCAGAATAGATTAAAAAAATCATCTATAAATAGAAATGTTATTACTATTATTTCTCAAGTAGAAGTCGATAAAAATGATCCAAGTATGTTAAACCCATCAAAACCAGTTGGACCTTTTTATACAGAAGATAAAGCGAACAAAATGAAAAAAGAATTTAATTGGACAATGGTTGAAGATGCAGGTCGTGGATATCGCCAAGTCGTTCCTTCTCCAATGCCACTTGATATTGTTCAATCAAAAACAATTGAGCAATTGGTAAACGAAGGTCATATCGTTGTTGCTTGTGGTGGTGGTGGTATTCCTTTCTTTAGAGAAGATGACGGTTCCTTTGAAGGAATTGATGCCGTAATTGATAAGGATTTTGCTTCAGCATTACTTGCCAAAAAAATTGGAGCAGACCTTCTTGTTATTCTAACAGGGGTTGAAAAAGTTGCGATTAATTATGGAAAAGAAAATCAAGAAGAACTTGATGTACTTTTAGTTGATGATGCAAAGAAATATCAAGCTGACGGACAGTTTCCAAAAGGAAGTATGGGACCAAAAATAAAAGCAGCAATTCAGTTTATTGAAGCTGGTGGTCGAGAGGTTCTAATCACTTCAATTGATAAAATTGTTGAAGCATTTGAAGGTAAAACCGGAACTATAATAAAAAGATAATTTCTTTGTTTCAATTATTTATTCTCTATATGAAAAAGGATAAACTACTGATTTACTGGGATTTACACGGAGTTGAGGAATCAGTATTAACGAAAAATAGCGAGAAGTTGCAAATATTAATATGATTTTAACTTTGTTCATTGTTTTATGAATAAAGCATCTATTCATTGATTTTGGGGGATTATTCTGCAGTCCTGTTTACATAAGGTTGCAGTTTATTCCCCAAGGCTTGATTTATTTGTTCGATAAAAAAGTAAAAAGACAAGAATAATTCAAAGCCGCGGATTTCGCAGATAACGCGGATTAAGAATTGAATAAAAAGATTATTATCCTGATTTGTTCGTTTGGTTCGATTAGTTCGATGCAAAAGATGTATTAACAAATGTTCGCTTGATTTATTTGTTCGATAAAAAAGTAAAAATACAAGAATAATTCAAAGCCGCGAATTTCGCAGATAACACGGATTAAGAATTGAATAAAAAGAGTATTCTCTCTGATTTGTTCGCTTGGTTCGA
>JAOZMQ010000274.1:0-2058 GCA_029934195.1 Candidatus Cloacimonadota bacterium
TTATTTACAATTCAAGATGGAGCAGGTGCTTTTAACGGTATTTGGATATCTTCAACCGAAACTGTAACTCTCGGTGATAATGTTACTATTGAAGGAATGTGTGTAGAAAACAACAATTTAACTCAGATAAATTTAGATTCAATTACTATTAACTCAGCGGGGAATACTTTGCCTTCAGCTTCTATTCTAACAACTAATGAAGTTTCTACAGAAGATTATGAAGGGGTATTAGTTCAAACAACAGGTGTTTGCGATAATGCAGCTTTAGGTTATGGTGAGTGGAGTATTGATGATGGAAGCGGGACTGTTCGAATTGATGATTTGGGCGTAGTAATTACTCCTACTCAAGATTATACTTACGAAGTTACCGGAGTTGTGAATTATAGTTATGGAAATTTCAAGATAGAACCACGAGACACAGATGATATTGTAGAAACGGAACAAGGACCACAACAAACAATTATTGGAGAAGGTCTAAATGGTCAGAATTTATTAGATTATCTTGTTGCAAATTATAAAACATCCACAACATTGGGATATGATTTAGCAAGAGATAAAATGTATGGTGAAATTGATCTTGATGAAAACAACATTCTTGAAGGTGTTTATTCCGGTTTTACTACAGAAATAACAAGTGATGATCCACGTGCAGAAGCATATAATGAAGGTTTCAATTGTGAACATGCTTGGCCTCAAAGTTTTGGTGCATTAGATGAACCACAAAGAAGTGATTTGCATCATCTATATCCTGCAAGAATTGAGGTAAATGGGGCAAGAGGAAATGCTCCATTCTTTGATATTCCCGACAGCGAAACTGACCAATGGTTTAGATTAGATTCTTTACTATTTACCACGCCTACTTCATTGATTGATGAATACAGTGAAAAAGAAACTTCAGTTCCTGAAAAATTTGAACCTCGTGAAGAATTCAAAGGCAATGTCGCTCGTTCAATGTTTTATTTTATGACAATGTATTCTGATGATGCAGACGAAGATTTCTTTAATATGCAGAAGCAAACTCTTAAAGAATGGAATATGCAAGATGCTGTTGACCAAAGAGAATACGATAGAACAAATGATATTGCAGCTTATCAAGAAGGTAAAATTAATCCTTTTGTGGTTGACTCAACTTTGGTAAGAAGAATTTGGTTTTATGTGGCTCCGGAACCTGCAAAAAACATTGTTATAAACGAAATTCATTATAATCCTTCTTCTACTCAAGGAAATGATTCCGAGTTTGAATTTCTTGAGCTTTACAACAATGAATCTGAAGAAATTAATCTAGACGGATACTCTTTTAGTGCTGGTATAGAATATACATTTACTAATACTGATATTATTCCGGCTAACGGATATTTCTTATTGGCAATAGATTCAACTTCTTATGCAAACTCTGTTCAATGGACAAGTGGCGGACTGAAAAATGATGGAGAAACGATTACTCTATTAAATTCTGAAGCCGTTCTTGTGGATGAAGTAACTTATGATAATGGTGGAGATTGGCCATCAGCTCCAGATGGTGGTGGAAGTTCTTTAGAACTTATTTCGCCGGAACTTGACAACTCTCTTGCGAGCAATTGGCAAGCAAGTTTTGTTGATAATGGAACTCCAAATGCTATTAATTCTGTTGAAGGTGCAGGAACATTGGATACTCCAACAAATATTCAAATTTCTCATGATGGAACAAATATTACTATTTCTTGGACTGCTGTGGATAATGCTACAAGCTATAAAATTTATGTTTGCGAATCTCCAGATGGAGAATTTATTCTTGATGAAAATGGTTCTTTCCCAACAGCAACAAGCTGGACAAAAGTAGAATCTTTAAGCAAAAAATTCTATAAAGTAACTGCTTTCCAATAGATAAAAATTGTAATAAAAGTCAAAAGACTTCCTAAGTTTCACAAACTTTGGAAGTCTTTGACGATCAAATCCTCATAGTTTGCAACCCCCATATTGTTCGTCCTGTTAGTTTCATTCAATACAAAAAAGCAAACCCCAAATTGTTCGTTTTGTTAGTTTTGTTCGATGCAAGAAAACAACCCCAAAATTGTTCGT
>JAOZMQ010000274.1:2158-4712 GCA_029934195.1 Candidatus Cloacimonadota bacterium
GTTCGATGCAAGAAAACAACCCCAAAATTGTTCGTTTTGTTAGTTTTGTTCGATGCAAGAAAACAACCCCAAAATTGTTCGTTTTGTTAGTTTCGTTCGATGCAAGAAAACAACCCCAAAATTGTTCGTTTTGTTAGTTTTGTTCGATGGGAAAAAACTAATAAATACTCAGTTTATCAAAAAGATTTTGCCCAATTTCTGAAAAATGACAATCATTTATAGATTCAATACCAACACAGCCATGGATAGAATTTGTAAGAAAACATGAATCAAATTGTTCAATATTATTTGAACAGATTTTACTTTCAATTAATTGAAAATCTTTTAAGTTTTGATTGTGTAAAATCCTATTTCTGATAATTCCCGGTAACAAATTTAATTCTTTGAATGGAGTCAAAATTTGATTTCCTTTTACAAAGAAGATGTTACAATATGAAGTTTCCAGAATATTTCCATTATAATCTTGATATAGAAAGTCATAGAAACCTTTTTTTTCTGCATTTTCTTTTTGTAAGATATTTTGCAAATAATTAAGTGTTTTATGTTTATAAAGGACATTATCTCCTCGTTTTTCTTGAGATAATTTCAGCCTAACAGGTTCTTTATTTATTACCAATTTTGATAATTTTATAATGGTAGAAAATCCGATGGTATCTTCAAAAAATATTATTTTCAATCGTGCATTTTCCAAAAGATTAACAGATAAAAGAGTTTCTATTTTTGACAAGAACTGATTATCATTGAATTCTATATTTACACCGAACAATTTTTTTAAAGAATGCGAAATTCTCAGCAAATGATCTCGGAGGAAAAAGATTTTACCGCCGACAATTTTCAAAGTTGAAAAAATACCTTTCCCAAATTGGAATCCTTTTGAATGTGGTGAGATAATTAATTCATCTTCTTCAATCAGATTATTATTATAAAAGATTTTCATAATCTATACTCCTTAAAATACTTGCGAGTTTGATAGATGTTTCATTGTATTCAGTTTTAGGATTGGAATCAATGGTAATTGCTCCACCGGAATTGATAAAAATTTCATCATTTACAATTATTGAAGTTCTAATGACGATATTAGAAAATAGATGTTTTTGATTCATCATAAAAAGAGAGCCAGTGTAAAGATTTCTTCTATATGTTTCCAATTCCTCAATAATTTCCATACATCGAATTTTGGGACATCCGGTAATGGAACCACCCGGAAATGTTGCTTTCCATAAATCAATATAATTTTTATTTTCGCTCAACTCTCCTTCAATAATTCCAACAAGATGATATACATTTTGATATTTCTCAATTCTTTTTGGTTCAATTACCTTTACCGTTCCATATTTACAAACCTTTCCAATATCATTCCGTAGAAGATCAATTATCATGAATAGTTCAGCCTGATCTTTTTTAGAATTCAAAAGCAATTTTTTATTTTTTTCATCTTCAACCAAATTTTTTCCACGTTCAATTGTTCCTTTTATTGGTCTTGTTTCTATTTTAGAATTTTCAGCTGAGATAAATTTTTCAGGTGAACTGCATACAATACTCATTTCAGATAATCTGAGAAAAGCAGAATAAGGAGCTGGATTAAGATGATATAGTTTTTTAAACAAATCATAAGGATTACCGGAAAATTTTCCTTTTATTTGTTGCGACAAATTCACCTCATAAACATCACCTTCAAGAATGTATTCTTGTATTTTCTTTACTTTTTCTATATACTCTTCTTTTTGACATTCAATACTAATATTATTGATTTTAAAGGGTTTAATAAAACTTATCTTCTTGGTGAAGTTACTTTTTTCTTTATAATTAAACCGGATTTTCCAAGCTAAATTTGTTTCATTATCAAAAACAAAATATTCATTGAAAAATATCCATTGAAAATCTGGAATGTTATAATTTTTTTGAGTTTTAGTTGTAATTTTTTCAATTTCGTGAACAATTTCATAAGAAAAATATCCGGCACCACCACATAAATTTGCAGGAAATTTAAAATCATGAAATTTTGTCTTAAGATGAAGTCTTTCGAGAAATTCCCAAAAATTAACTTCAATATTCCATTTTTTTTCTTGTTGTTCAATGCTAAAAATTTTACTTGAAAACTTTATGCTTGTGTGTGGATGAATCCCAATAAAACTATAGCGTGAAATATCCTTTTCTCCATTTCCCAAAAAAAGGAAACTATAATTGTCTTTACTATAAGATTCATATTTTTTTTCAGGTCTCGTATAAGGGATTTTTTTAATTTCATAATTTGAAATATCAATATTTGGAATTTTATTGATGACCATTTTTTCTCCATAATTTTCTGATAGAAGCTCTTAATACAGATGAACTATAAAAAAATTACTCATTTCTTGTCAATTAAGCCTTTGGACATTTGAGATAAAAGTTCTTCGATCACCTCTTAAACAATATCAAATTGACTATATCTTTTAGAATTGAGGGAAAAAGTATTAGCTTCCTCTAATGACATCTTTACGGTTTCCTTTCTTTAAAAACGTACTCGTTTAAAACGTACTCGTTTTCCTTTGCGTAAAAAAAAATTATTTTTTCA
>JAOZMQ010000275.1 GCA_029934195.1 Candidatus Cloacimonadota bacterium
GCGACAAAAAAAGAAAATTCAGAAAAAGTTAGTTTTCGTTCAAGTACTAACTACTAATACTATCATTTTAGTTTTTCCTCTAATAGGTTATTTAATTGCATTGTTAAAATTTCTTTCAAATTTGTAGGAATTTCAACATTTATTAGGTTCGCTTTTGCGGATTTAATATTAGATATTTTTACCTGTTTAGGATGTAGAATGAAATAATTATAAAGAAACATAATGTGATATCTTGCACGTTCTTTATAAGCTAATTTTATTAAAGAAGCCAAGCTTGCCCCATATGTTTTTTTACTTAATGAATATATTACTAAATCAATTTGTTGGGGGTTAATCTCTGTATCAATTATTTTATCAATTATTTCAATCCATTTAAGCGATGTAGCTTTTCCTGATCTGATTATTAATGCCTGAATAATATCATTATCGTTTGAGAGAACAGATTGAATTAAGACATCCATTGTATCATCATTAATATCTTCGTCCACTGCTTCAATTATAGATTTTATCAATTCTTCTTTTGTAATAAAATTATCCATTTCTTCTTTTGCTTTATTTTTTTCTTCAATAATTTTTGTCACATCTGTACAACCGGTCAATTGATGATTTAACTCTTTTTCAATTCTATTTCTCCGTTTTTCTACTTCATATGTTTGAAGAATCATCTTATTATTAAAATGGCTAAGAGGATGATTTTCAAAAATATCATATTTATCACAAAAAGTTTGTGACATACGATTAAACCAAGCATCTGAGAGATTCCATTCAACAGATTTTGTCAAATTTGCAAAATCATCTTTTACTGTTTTTTCTGAATAGCGAATATAATTATTTATTTTTCTTTCAGCAATTTCAACTGAGACTTTGACATACTCATTTTTATCTTGCTTCAGAATTTTGAGTAAGTCAAAAGATTCAGGGTAACATAGTTCACCAAGAGCTTTTGCAACAGATATTTTTATTTTATTTGAATTACTGGACATACTTTTTTTCAGAAGTGGAAGAGATTCCCTAAGGTGCATATTCCCGATATTTTTTATAATATGAGCTTGCATTTCTTCATTTGGAGTTGCGAGAGCTTGAGAAAGAACATCTAAAGATCTTTTACTTTTTAATTGTGCGAACTTCTCAATTGTCACTTTTTTTGTTTCAAAATCAGAATTGTTCAGAAAATTTTGGAGCAATTCCCAGCCCTTTTCATCTCCCTGACAAACGAGAGAATATGCTAATTCAATTTTAACCAGTGGAGCTGCATCTTCAATATTTTTAAGAATAAACCCAGCTATTGAATTTCTTCGAAATTGCCCTAAAGCTCTTGCAAGAGAATTTTTTGAAACATTATCAGCTTTTCTCCATAGGAGAAAAATAACTTCAATTGCATAATCAATATCTATTCTACAAATTGCTGCAAGCAAATCATCAAGGTTATCCGGATTTTGAAGCAAAGAGATTTTTTTTAATGTATTAAGAGAATATTTTGATGGATAATCATTTGCAGCTTTTACAATTAAAATGTGTTCTCTGTCAGTAAAATTCAACACTTTCGATTCAATCATTTTCAGATATTTATCAATACCATTCTCTGCACAAATTAATGCAATGATAAACTTAGTGTCGTGTTCTCCAATATTGTATAGTTCAATAAGGAATCTCATAACATTTTTAAAGGAAAAATGAGCTAATAAATGTGCTGTATAATATTTTATCAGCGGATCTTTTTCTTTTAAGAAACGATGAATGATTGTCCATCCTTCCGTTTTATCATAAATAATAATCTTAGCCGCTGCCATACAAGCAATTTGGGGATTACTTTCAAACGTCAGTTCTTTAAGCTCGTTTAATTTTTCTCCTGTACTCAATTCTAAAAATGAGTATTTTGCAATATCACGAATATGGTTAAAATTGAAATTCATAAAGGCATAAATTGTCTTCCAACCATCAAAATCACTTAAAAATATTCTCGCTTTTGCACGTTCAATTTCTAAAAAGGGATTTTTCTTTAAATCCAAAGCCTTCAAAAATTCATTGCTTACCTTATGATTAATTTTTACAATTGTTTGGGTAATTTCCCAATAAACATCATTATCAGCTTCTTTTACCAATTCGACCAATAAAGGTAATACTTTTGGTGTTTTAAGTCTTCCAAGTGCTTTTACAATGAAAGGGCGATTCTTATAATAAGAAGTAGAAATAAGTTTCTCAAAATAATCAAGAGCCAAATCTATAGGTAAACCGGAGATGGTTTCAATTGCAGCTTCACAAACCTCAGAATGTTCATCTTCTGCAAGCATTAAGATTAGAGATTCATCAATTTCATTTGTCATAAAAGAGAGAGCAGATGCTAAAGCAGAACGAACAATATAATTTGGAGAAAGAGCAAATTTTTTCAAAATATCTTTGATTGATGCATTTCCAAGATTCCAAAGAGCGATAGCAGCATTTATAGATAAATGGACTTCATCACTTTGTACAAAGTCATCCAAGATTTGCTGATATTGTTCTAATTTAAGTAGTCCGATATATTTACAAAGCAATACTTTACCTTGAGTATTAGTAAATATACTAAATTTTTCCAGATCAGGTAAGTTTTCTATAAGACTTTTTTTTACGATTGGTTGTATATAATTAGCAGAAGTCACCGAAGAAAAAAACATTAAAGTAATAATATCAAATTTTTCTTTCGATATTAAATTCTCTTTTTCAAGAATTTCATTTTTTACTAAAATTTGTAATTTTTCCTGATCGTTGATTTTTTGTTTTAAATTCAGATAATGTCTCTCTATATTTTGAATAGTTGCTGATTTATTTTCCACTATTCTTCTATTCATCAATTTACTAATAAAAGCAAAATTGTAATCACCACCGACTAAAAAAAGTGGTTTTAAAAAGCGAGTAAGAGGAAAATTATTGGTATCAAGATTCTCTAAAATATATTGATGAATTTCTAAACAACTTTGCTTCAATTTACCGAGAATTTCCTTATCATAAATAATATCATCAAGTCTATAACCATAATTTGCAGTTAAATAATATTTTCCTGAAAATTTATCAATATAATCTAATGACACAGAATTAATATTGATATCTTTAAAAATCCATTTAAATTGCGAATAGTGTTTATACAAATAATAAAGGTCAACATTATAATTTGTAATTAAATAGGTTTCTATCCAACTTTTAATTGTCGTTAATGAAAAGAAATCATAGAAAGATTCTATTGGTAATTTTGCCATATCTGTAATTAATTGAAATTTTTCAGGAAAATATAATTCATTGTGATCAATCTCCTTGATAATTTCTGTAAGATGATGTGTCTCTAATCTCGATAATTGAATTAATGATAGAATAAATTTTATATCTTTTTCTTGAGATTCCAGCCAATATTGAATTTCTTCCTTTATTATTTCTCTTTCCCTATCAACATCAATATTCTGTCTTACTTCAAGAAACCGTTTAATTCTTTCTCGATCATCATTTCTTATTCCTGAAAAGAGAGAAGTCTTTTTTATGGAAGTGTCTTCAATTGTTTCATCTTCAATAAGCATTCGCAATTTTAGATAATCTTCGTTCAAACCATGATAATGCTCGTCTTTCTTTTTCATCTTCTGCATTTTTTTTATAATGATGTTTTTTGCAACTCGATCAAGTTTATCTGAATTTAGAACAGAAGTTATTGAATTTTCGGAGAATCTATCAATTATATATGAAATTAAAAGTTTATGAGTTTTGGAGAGATTAAGCCAATTTAGGATAGAAACACAGGTTTCCAAAGATAAATTTTCTTTAGATATAAATTCTTGAATAATAATTGAACGATTAATTGGGTCTTTTTGTGCAATATCAAGAAGTTTTTCATTCTCATTAAAGCTAAATAACTGCTTAATGATTTGACTCCGTAAAGATTGATTTTTCTCATAAAGAGTTAAAAGTTTTTCCGGGTTATTCTTATAAAACATCCATTTGAAGCTATTAATCATAATATACCTTATCTTTTATTTTATTGGAGAGTAAAAACTTAGTCACTATTAATAAAGAATATATTCAATTCAGCATTGAATTATTAATTTCTTTAGCATTACTTAAAGATTAAATAGTATCTGAACGAAAAGGATAAAAACCGCTGATTGCACGGATTAGCACTGATTTAAAAGAAGAAATTTTTATTGAAATTTTAATAATAATGGATAAAATAGAGAAAAAATTTAAAATCGTCCTAATCTTTATAATTTCTTGCTATTTCCGTCTATTATTTATTCTCTTAAATCCGCGTAACTCTGCGTAAATCCGTGGCTTATCCTTTTTTGTTCAGGTACTACTTAGACAAAAAGTATATTGACTTATTACACCGAAAAGAACATCTTCTAATTTTTTCCTTCATACCAAGCTATAATCATAATAAAGTCAAACAAATAGTAATAACAAAATTGTAAATGTATTTTTTCGGAAATGATTTCTTTTATTGAAGTATTTCAAGATAGTTTGTTAAACAGGAAAAGAAGATGTAAAAGTCAATCTTCTAATTTGTCATTTATAGTCAATCTTGAGCTTTACAAAAAATCAATGCATAAACTTTTTGTAATTGTAAAAACAAATTAGTTGCTGCTGATAAAAAATTCAGAAAAAATTAGTTTTCGTTCAGATACTATTATAGTATCTGAACAAAAAGGAATTTTTTAACCATGAAGAACAGAAGTTCATGAAGA
>JAOZMQ010000022.1 GCA_029934195.1 Candidatus Cloacimonadota bacterium
TCCGCTTTTTTTGTAACCAAAGAATCTGATTTCTTTTTTCCAAATTACGTAAAGGATTTTAAAAATTCAAACATCAAAAATAAAAAAGTAAAAATCGTTGAAGATGGTTCTCCTTCTCCATATTTTCAAGGAAGTTTTTCCTTTCTTGATAACACTCTAACTTTTGTAAACTATATAAGTAGAATTGAAAGCCGAAATGAAAAAGGTTATTATGGTATTTATAACTTTAAAGAGAAAGAAGAAAAAATATTTCATTTCAAAGAATCTCTTGCTCTAAGTAATGAGTTTACTCCTTTTTCTGCACCAGTTTGGCTATTTGATGATAATTTCATTGTGTTTGTTTACAACTCAACTATCTTATATTCTTATGTGAACAAGAATTACTTAAAAGAAAACGAATTAACAATAAAAAAATTGTTCCAAAATAATAAGTTCTCTCATTCACTTACTTCTGCTTTTTCTCGCAAAAAAAATCAATTTGTATTTTCTTTTCTTGAAACAAGCGGAACTCTTGGATATACAATGTTTAATTTTGATTTAAAATTATCGGGAATTAAGCAAACACCTAAAGTATTAGCTTCAAATTATCGAGTGAAAATTCTTGATTGGAATAAGGAAGCTAAAACTGGTGAGATTAAAAGAAAACGTTCGCCGATTCCACCTGGAGAAATTGATTTAGCAAGAGATATAGATGGGAAGTTGGATAAAGTAAAAAATAGTGATACAATTGAACTGACTATTAGAAAAGGTAAAGAGGATAATTTTAAAAATGGCGAAGAAGTTGTCTTAGAATGGCCGGAAAATATTAGAAATAGAAAAGCAAAGATTGTGTTCAAAGTAAAAACTATATCTTCAAGTAAAGATATTAAACATTAAAGGAGAAAAAAATGAAAAAGTTTAATCTGTTTATTTTATTAGTGCTATTGTTGTTATTTGGCTGTACAGAAAAATTTGACAATCCGCTTGATCCGACTGATAATTCAGTACCTTCTTTATCAATTTCCGCAAATATCATTGCTGAAGACTCCCTTTTATTTAAGAAAATTGATGAAAGAAATTTTATTTCAGGTAATATCGATACTTTAAATATTCAACTTGGTGTATCAGACAAAAAAGATGTTGATGTTACAATATCTCTTGAGGTTTTCGATAGAAATATTAATAGTCTTATAAGTGAAATTGATTATTCATTTGAGGTTTCTAAGGATTCTCTTTTGAGTTTTTACAACTTTGTCCCAAAAAAATCAGGAGATTACGTTATTTCCATTACAGCAGAAGATTCTTATGAACATGCAATTACAGATAGTATTTGTTATCAAGTTACAACTTTGGAGTTTGAAGAAAAAGATGCTTTTATGTCAGGTATTCTATCGCCAGATAAAGATACACTTGCTGTAACTATTGTTTTTAATTCCATTGATAGCTATAATTATAAAGATGATTCATCAAATATTCCAGATACTTTACAATATAAAATTGGCGATGAAGATTGGAAAGACATCAATAATTCTCAAGTTGAAATATTAGAGGATAATAAATTAAAAATCACAATTGTTGATATTCAAGAACGTTCTTTTGAAGATAAAGAAGTATTCTTTAGATACGCTCTTATTGATATTTTTGAAAGAGATGTTATTTGTTCTAATGATGGTATTCCTGTAATAATTCTTTCAGATGAAGAAGATACAGAAGTTAAAATTATTTCCGATTCAGAAGCTTTCAATCAACAACATCCAATATTATTGCAGTTCAATAAAAATTTGAACAATAAAGGTCATAAAATATTCTACAAACAGAGTGCTACAACAGATGATTTTACAGAAATAACAGATCCTTCTTTACTCTCAAATAATGTAATTCAAATTAATAGTTTTATCAATTTTATGGAAAATGTGGAATATGCTTTTGAGGTAGAATATAATGAGAATACGATAAAGAATTTTGACCTGCTGTATGATACTTTAGCGCCAGAAATAATTGATGCTTCGTTGACAAAATTGTATTCAACTACTAAAGAATTCAACTTCTCTGAAAAAATTTCCAAAATCTTAATAAAAGATAATGATGGTGAAACACTTATTGATTCTATTTTCTCTATTCCAGTAGAAAGTTTTTCAATCAATCTTAATTTAATTCAAGGAATTGAAAAATCATTTAATGTTACAATAACTGACATTGTGGATAATTTAAGAGAATATAATTTTTTATATACTTTTTATGGAGAATTTTCAATTACAAATCCACCATCAGATGAATTTTCTAATAACGATACAATTAGTTATATTTTGAGTTTGAATAAAGATCTTGATACTGAAAATTCAAAAGTATTTATTAATGAGATTTCTGTAAATGAATCTTATCCAGATGATCAAACAATATCATTTGAATATACTTGTTTAGAAGAAATTGATTATCTTATTGAATTAGATTTATTTGCTGTTGATGGCTCATCACTTCAACATTCTTGGACTTATTCCTATTCACAAAATGCTTTATCTTTAGAAGAAATTGTGCCTAATAATAATTCTTCTTCGAATGAAAAAATAATTCCGGTTGAATTAAAATTCTCAAATATTATTACTGAATTTACAATTATACAAATCCCAAATCATGAGATTTCGATTACAGACTCAATTGTTACCTTTGATTTGGATATTGAAACATATCCACAAATTCAAATCAATTATTCTGATATTTATGGAAATACTAAAACATCTTTCCTTAATTATTTTTATGATGTAACTCTTCCTCAAATAGAAGTTTCTATACCTGAAAACGGTAGCTTTCTTACATCAACTATTTTAGAATGCAATCATGAATTTACAGAGGTTCTTTCGGAAGTAATTGTTGATTTCCCACAAACTTTTCCTGCCGGTACCTATGAATTAGCAGACTCAATTTTGGTAATTTCATACACTTTCCCGGAAGAAGGAAATTACGAATTTTCGATAACTATGACAGATCTCGCCGGAAACACTTCATCAGAATCAATTCAATATGAATTTGTAAAAGTCCCTCAGATTATTAATTGTGAACCCGAAAATTTATCTTTCTTAAATAATCCATTATTAGAATGTTCTATTGTTTATGATACAATAATTGATAGCGTTGACGTTATTTGGCCATCTGAGATACAAGGAGATGTATCTGTTTCAAATAATATTGTAAATATTTTATGCGATTTCCCCGAAGATGGAGAATACACGTTTAATATTACTGCTTGGAGGGTTGGTGGAATTAATGCTCAAAATGAAATAAGTTATACTCTTGATAGAGCTATTCCGGAGTTAACTCTAATTACACCAGAAAATGAATCAATACTTCACGAAACAGCTTTTCAGATTCAATTAGAATTCAATGAAGAAATTGCTACAGCTACTTCAAATATTGGTACTATTGGAATAGCGAATAAAACTGTCACCATTGACTATACTTTTACAGACGAGCAAGAATATGTTTTTAATTATGAAGTTAGTGATAATGCTGGAAATACAACTTCTGGTTCTTTAACATATTATTATTGTCTCCCTGTTACAATTGAATCTTTTGTCCCTGCCGATAATTCTATTTTGAATGATGATTTAAGTTGTATCGTTTCTTGTACAAATCCTGTAGATCATGCGGAAATTACTTATGCTGGAAACACTGTAAATAATACAATATATGGTTCAACTGTTTTATTCGATTATAATTTTACCAATCAAGGTGAATATTCATTTGTTGTAAAAGTTTATGATATGTTTGATGTAATGGATGAACAGACTGTAACTTATACTTATGATTCAGAAGCACCTATTTTAACTTCTGTAACTCCTCCAAATGAATCAATTCTTCATGCAGTAGATTTTCAAGCTGAATTAGAATTTAATGAAGAAATTGTAACAGCTACTTCAGATATTGGTATTATGGAAATAAATGATAATCTTGTTACTCTTGATTATACTTTTGCTAATGAACAAGAATATGTTTTTAATTACGAAGTTACTGATAATGCCGGGAATATTTATTCAGATTCTTTAACATATTATTATTGTCTGCCGGTTACAATTGTATCTTTTGACCCTGCCGATAATTCTTTTTTGAATGCTGATTTGAGTTGTATCGTTTCTTGTACAAATCCGGTAGAGAATGCAGAAGTTACTTATGAAGGAAACACTGTAAGCAATACAATAGATGGTTCAAATGTTTTATTCGATTATACCTTTACAAATCAAGGCGAATATTCATTTGTTGTTCAAGTTTTTGATATCTTTGATGAAATGGATGAACAGACTGTAACTTATATTTTCGATGATATTTTACCAGATACGTTGAGTGTAACTCCAGCCAATAATTCAACTATTACTGATTCCAATTTAGTTATAACAATTACTTGTACTGAGGATATTGGAGGTGCAAGTTGTGAATTTCCAAATAGTGGAACAGGCGATGTTTCTTATGAAAATGAGATAATTACAATAGAATTTACTTTAGAAGAAGCAGGGGATAATGAATTTATCATAACATTTGAAGATCTTGCAGGCAATGAAAATTCTATTACTTTAAATTATTTATATGAAACAAATAGAAATAACAACAAAGATGACAGAAAAAGCAGATAGGAGGAATCATGAAGAAATATATCTTCGCAATTCTAATTTTCCTGTGTTTTTCTTTACTCGCAGGAAATGTTATTGATCATTCTTTAGGATACACTCAAAAAGATAAATCTGTATGGAATTTATCAAAAGATGATTTTACAGATAGCGTTATAGATAATCAGTCAGCAAAAATCGAAAGTGGTAAATTATCCTTGATGATAAAATTTAATGAACGACCACGATTTTCTTTTTTATCTTTATCAATTAATAGTAAGAAAATTACAAGTTTATTAGATAGAGGTCAATTTAGTGCACGTGATTTAATTTTTATAATCAATGTAGAAAAGTATATAACTCCGGGTAAAAACAATATCTCACTTTCATATTCTGATGATTATGGTGATACGGAAAATATGAATTGGAGTTTTACAATTGGTCATATCGCCAAAGATAATTTTACTGATAATCTTGCTTTAACAAGTGGTGGTGGAGATAAAAGAAATATCAGAATTTCACCGGATGGCAGATTTGCTGCTTATGTTTGGATTGGATTAGATGATGAAAATGCAATTAAAATCATTGATCTTGAAACTAAAGGTGAAAAGGTTGTTGTTGAAAGTAAAAAAATCAAAAAATTTGGCTCAAAATCTGATGAGGATCGTTTTTATTCATTCGCTCCTTGCTGGTCAAGAGATGGTAATTTCATATTTTTCATTTCAACTCAAACAGGAAAACATGAAATTTATCGTGCCGATATTCTATTTGATGGAACACCAAGAAATATAATTCAGCTTACAAACTATGGTGCTTTGACAACAAATCTTGCACTCTCTCCGGTTGATGATATTTTATTTTTTACATCAAATAAAAAAGATGGAAAAATGGATCTTTATATGGTAGAAAATATTGAAGAGATTAAGAATATTCAGGAATTTCAGAAAAACGAAAGCTTGTTTGTTTCTGCTGAGAAATTGATTTTCTCTCCTACTATCTCGTTCGATGGAAAATCTATTGCTTTTTGTTCACAAGGAAAAGAAGAACATACAACTATCAATGTTATTGATATTGAAACAAAAGAAACAATTCAAGAAATAAGTGAAAGGAGAAAAGATTGTCTATATCCTTCGTGGTCTCCTACTGATAATATTTTGGCTTTTTATATCGGACACTCAATATTTCTAAGAGAATCGGATGAAGATGAGAACCATAAAATTATCTCCAATTGTAAACTTCCTACTTATGTTATTACTCCTGTTTGGGAACCTGGTGGAGGAGCAATTTATTATGTTGGAGATGACAAAAATAATTCAATCAATAAATTAATGTTAGATTTGAAAAAAATGAAGGGTCATAAAAAAACCGTTTTACTTGATGATAAGCATCACAGCGGCAATAATGAAGTGGTGATTTCCAATGATTTTAAATATCTTCTTTACAATAGTTTCCAAACGGGAAAATGGCAAATTTGGACTTTGCATCAAGAAATTGTAAATAGTAAAACTGTTGTAAAATTAGATTGTTCTCCAAACACTCCCATTCATTATTTTGATAGAGAAAAAAGAGCATTCAAATTATTGACTTATTTTCCAGTTTTTGAAAACAAAGATGCTTTTTTGGAAAAAGACAATCTAATTGTTGGACAACATCGATTCAGTGATTCTTTGCAAGAATACACTATAAAAAGTGAAATGTTTCAAGAGAACACTCTTACTTTAGGATCTTCAAAAACAAGAAAATATGATTTGAAAAATGGTATGTTTTCTGGATTGAAGCCGGGTTGGGGACAAAAGAAAAAAAATCTAAGTAAAAAGAGTAAACTTTTTTGGTATTCTACTCTTGGTTTAGCAACACTTGGAACAGGTTCATATTTTGTTGCAGATAATTACTATCAAAATTATGTTGATGCTGATAATTTAGATGATGCACTTGAAGCAAGAAATAGCTATCAGTTTTTCTCTTCAATGACAAGTGGTTTTATTTTAACCGGAGCAATGTACTATGCTTTAAATATTTATGACTCTATTACTTCCAAAGATAAATTATCAGAAGAATTAATTAAGCAACATCAAGATAATTTCTTTGCTATCAAATCAAACAGACCTGAAAAAAGAAATATCTATGGGAAAACAAGAAATGATAAAGGGGAGCTGAAATTGTTTTCCTTTGAACCTAATGTAGAAATTTATTTACGCTCTACTGTAACAGGCGAAGAGGTTTATTATGGTAAAACAAATTATTCTATGGATAAAGAAACTGCTTTTACCATTGGTAATCTTAAACCTGGAAATTATGTTCTGATTGCAAGAAAAAAACATATGTCTGATTATACTGAAAATATCCGTATTGATAATTTTAAGGTAACATATTCTTTAATCAAAATGAAAGCAACACAGACAGACAAAATAATGCAAACTCTGCAATATTCTGTACCCGGTCTTACTCAATTTCAAAGAGGTCAGAAATACAAAGGTTATGTAATTACCGGAATTACCGGATCTGCTCTTCTTGGTGCATTGGTCCATTCACTTGCTGCTTCTTCTGCTTATAGTGATTATTCCTCCGGTACAAATATCGAAAAAATAGTTGAAGCAAAATCAGATTACTATGATAATATTGCAAAGAGAAACAATTATTTTATTATGTTTGGTCTTTCATATTTATATAACATTTACGATGCTTATTATGGAGAAGAATAATGATATTTAAAAAAAGAATAATATCTATTTTACTGATGATAATTTTTCTGACTTCGTTAATTGCAGAAGAAAATATATTTCCGCAATTAATCAGAGATATTAAAAAAGGAAGCTCAGAATCTATCGAAAAAAGTAAAATTCAATTATTGGAATTTAAAGCAGTGGACAAAGTTGATGTTTTTAAAAAACATTATTTATTAAGTTTCTGCTATTTTTCAGATTTACCTGAAAAAATGATGAAAGTAGATGATAATCTTCAAAAATCTTTAATGGTTTTAAAATCATTAGATTCCAAATCATACGATAAAATCTTTGCTTTTTTAAGTAAAACTTATAGTATCTTTGAGGAATTAATTTCTTTTAAAGACTTTGAATATGAGGATTTAGAAAATGTAATTAATAATCTTATCAACCAATTTCAGATTAAGGTAGAAATTGCCGAAATTCTGGAAAACTATAATTATGCTTCCAACATTAAATCAAATTTAAGAGGATTTAGTTTTCACATTCTTGAAGGAAGAAAGAAAGATTCAATCAACAAAATGTTATATAAATTAGATAGCATAATTATGAAAAAACCAGCTATTATTGATACCAGGAGGAATTAATAACTATGAAAAAATTTATATTGATACTCATCATTGCTACAGCATTTACTTCTATTTTATTTTCACAGGCAAATCTATATTATTTCATTACACAAAGAATTGGTGCTTATGGTCCTATTTATGGAGAAGAAGAAGTTAATTCTTCTCGTATCACATCATTACTTTTTTCAAAACCTTTAACTACAAATAGTAAAATGGAAATTGCATCAGTCTTATTTGTTGAACCACTTCCAAGTGGAGTAAGAATGGAAGATGGGCGAATTCGTTATTCTTTTGAAGTACAACCTGAAATCTATTGGCATGATGGAGAAGAATTAACTGCCGAAGATATTGAATTTACATTTAATGTTATCAGTAATCCAAGAACAGAATCATCAAATGCTCGTAGTAAAATTGAGAAAATTGAAAGTATGACTTCGACAAGCAGATATGGACTTGATGTCTATTTTAATCAACGAGATGAAGACAATATCTCCGCTCTTACATTCAATGTTCTACCTAAACACTGTTTTACGAGTAGCGAAATTGAGGAATCTTTTATCAGTCCCACACAGAAATTTTTTCTTGAAAAACCTATTGGATGTGGTGTTTATAAAAGAAAATCCATTTATGAAGGAAGAGAAACAATTCTCGAAACAAATCAGGATTATTTTCTCAGTAAAGATATTCCAAGATTTAATACTATCAAAATTAGAAAAAAAGAAATTGTCGCAAATATGATTCAAGAATTTATTGAAGATGATGAAGTTAATTTTTTCCCAAATTTTCCAGTTAATGAGTTACATCAAATTAAACAAGTTTCCTCATTATTTGATTATGTGAAATTCAATGAATATTCTTGGAATTTCATTGCTTTCAATCTCAGAAAACCAATTTTTGAAAATCCTTTATTTAGAGAAGCATTGATAATGTCGGTAGATAAACAGCAGATGAATGAAGAGATTTATAAAGAAAATGCTGAAATTATTCACGGTCCATTTCCTCCAAACAGTCCTGCTTATTATTCTGAATGTGATTTCCCTTTGTATGATACCGGAATTGCAAAAACCAAATTAATAGAAGCTCAATTATCTGATTCTGATGGTGATGGATATATTGATATTGATGGTGAAAATATTAAATTAAAATTCATTCTGCAGGTTGGTAAAGAAGATGACAAACTTACTCAAGTATCTATTTTGAACTTCTTTAAAGAAATTGGCATCGATATTGAAGCAGAATATCTTGATTATGATGATTTCACAAAAAAAGTTTTTATGGATCACGATTTTGATATGGCATTAGTATCTTATAAATTTGGTACTGACCCCGATGTTTCTACTATTTTTCATTCAAAATATAAAGATAAAATAAGAGGAAATAATGTTTGTGGTTTCGCTTTTGATGATGTTGATAAAAAAATAGAAGAAGCTCTTAGAAAACCTACCCGTGTGGTTAGAATGCAATTGTATCAACAAATTCATCAGCTTATAGTCAATCATTATCCGGGTATTTTTCTGTGGCAAAAACCTGTTTATGTTGCCTTTGATAGAGTCATTAATGATGATAGTGATCGTGAAGGAATTAGTGAAGATACACTTGATCCAATAAATATTTTTAGGTATATTCATCGTTGGTAATACGATAAATGGAAATTCTTTAAATGGAAATATTAAAGAAAATTGCCTATTTAATCTCTTTCTTCCTTTTATTTCTTTTTCTTCTTTTTCTGTTTTTAGAAAAATATAATTATGAAAATTTTGAGAATTTTTATGCTGATTTAGAAAATTTATCAAAGGAAGAAAGATTTGGTCAATTGAACGGACATAATATTATTTTCTCACATGAAATTTATAGCTTTAGAAATTTACAGTTTGAAAATAAGCTATCTGTCCGTAATGTTGAAAGTGCAATTCAGAATCTTGAAAGTGGTAAATTTGAAGCTTATCTAACTCATGTTGATTCTCTAAAAATTGTTAATGAAAATTATTTTGGTTCTTATAAAATAATTGGGAAAAATTCATTGCAGAAAAATTATGGATTTATTGTAAGCACAAATTGTTTATTTTCTCTTAAGAATAAGAATGCAAACTCTTTTTATAGATTTGCTTTTTGGATAAAACAGATTCTTAGAGGAAATCTTGGGAAATTAAAAAATGCAAATTATGATATAAAAAATGATGTTTTGAAAGCTTTGCCAATAACGCTAATATTGACGATTTTGAGCTTATTTTATCTTATTGTTTTTTCATTGTTTTTTGCATTTTTTCTAAACAGCAAACCGCTTAAATATTTAAGAAAATTCATAGAATTATTATTATATCTTTTATCTTCAATTCCGGAATTTATTCTCGCTTTTGTTGTTTTGATTGTATTTCTTTATACTTTCAAATTCTTAAAAGGACACGATACTTATTTTATGTTTTTTCAAGATAATATGAAATTTACATTTTCGAATTTAATTTTGATGCTAAAATATTTTTCTTTTCCAGCTCTGATTATTAGTTTTTCAAATAGTAATTTAATGACTCTGATTAGCTATCTCAGAAAACAGCTTTCAGAATTGGATAAACAGCAACATATAATCTTCTTCAAAGCAAATGGCATGAAATTTATGTACATCAAATATTTCATTATGATGAAGGAACTAATTGTGACGATTATTGCATATATCAGCCTCAAAATACCATTAATTATAGGCTCATCTGTAATTGTTGATAAAATCTTTGATATGAACGGATTGGGTAATATGGTCTATGAATTCTTTAAAACAAGAGATTCCGGAGGGATATTAATCTTGTTTGCTTTGATATATTTTATCTCTATTTTTATAGACTTTACCGTTTTTATCGCTAATTATTATCTATCACCTGTAAAGAGAAAGATGGCAATATGAAACTAAAAAAAATAATTCTATTCATTTCCTTTTTTGTAGTTTGTACAATTGTTCTAATGTCATTATTCCCTTCACTATTTACAGATAAAGAATTAACTGAAAAATCAATAATGAAATTGCCACCAAACAAAGGTTGTAATGTATTAAAAATAACGAATACATCAGGGAAAGATCTGAAAATTGATTCTCTATTTATTCATTATAATAAAAATGAAAAGTTGAAAATAGCTGGTTCAAATTTTATAAAATGCGAACAAGCAAAGGAAATACGTTTTCAGATTATAAGAATTCCACAAAAATTAGATAAAAAGCTTAAGATTACAATGTTTGCCCCCGGAGGTAAAAAATCAGTAAACTTGAGATTTAATCAAATGATGGCAAGAACATTCGGAAATAATTCAAGTACAAAAATCAATACAATAAAATTATCCCGTAGAGAAAATATTTATACAGGTAGTATGAGAGCAATGGATTTTAAAGGAATTGATGAACCTTTAAGCAATCGTATTAATGTAAGAAGTATCCTTGGTACAGATTTTGCCGGTAGAGAAATTTGGTCGCGAATTGTTTATGGTGCAGATGTTATTGTCAAAATTATTTTATTAACTTTATTGATTTCAATTCCTCTTGGAACAATTGTGGGGTTACTAAGAGGTTATTACAATAACTTTTTGACAGGGTTTTTGACTGTCTTGTCAAATCTTGCTAACTCAATATCAGTTTATATTTTGACAATGATGATAATTGCAGTTTTACATAAACATGAATTAATTTATGTTGTCATTGCCTTTTCGTTAGTTCAATGGGTTGAGATGGAAAAAATTATTTATGAAAAAGTTAGTGTGATTAAACAGAAAGATTTTATTTCTTCTTCAAAAATGTTTGGTAAAACGAATTTTGAGATAATTTTTAAAGATATTTTAATTTTATGTATTCCTGATATTATTATCGGTTCAGTAGCTCTCGCAAAACGAATAATTCTTATTGAAGCAAGTTTGAGTTTCTTAGGATACAGCGTAACCGAGCCGTATTCAAGTTGGGGAAATATTATATCCGGAGCTAAAAATAGCATTTATTCAAATAATAGCCTGTGGCAAGTAATTCCTCCCATTATTGCTATTTTGTTGACTGCTTTTTCCTTTGATTTTCTTGAAAAATACTTAACCGAAAGAGTTAAATAATGTTAGAAGTAAAAAATTTATCTATTGAATTTCATCATAAAAACATAACCAAAAAAGCTGTTTCTAATGTGAATTTTACTGTAAAAGGTAATGAGATTCTCGGGATAGTTGGAGAGTCTGGCTCCGGAAAATCAACAATAGCTCACGCAATTTTGAGGATTCTTAATGAATCAGCAAAAATCTCCGGGGAAATAATTTTTGATAATTCCATTTTAACTGATAAAAACATTGATTCTTACCGCGGGAAATCAATTTCATATGTTTCCCAAAATTTCTTTGAATCTCTTTCTCAATATTTTACGATTGGAACTCAATTACATTTACTTTTAAAATCCAAGAGCACATATCGAAATAGAAAAGAACGGGCTGAAATAATATCTGCAATTTTATTCAGCTTAGATTTCAAAGATCCTAAAAAAATTTTAGGAAAGTATCCTTTTGAATTAAGTGGAGGAATGCTCCAAAGAGTTATCATTGCTTTTGCACTGCTTAATGAGCCATCACTGTTGATTGCAGATGAACCTACAAGTGCTGTTGATACAATAATTAAACAGAAATTATTGAATATTCTGTATAAACAAAAAAAAATTAGGAATCTTGGTATTATTCTTATTTCACATGATTTACCGCTCGTATCCCGCTTTGTTGATAAAATATTAGTTTTATTTGCTGGACAGATCGTTGAATATGGAAACTTAAAGGATATTATTTGGAATCCAAGACATCCTTATACAAAATTGTTGATTAATTCAAAACCAGATTTTTCTAAGACTGAATTAAGACAAAAACGAATTTATCGTACTCCTTCTGAACAATGTATTTATAGACAATATTGTGATGAATACACGGAAGAATGTCAAAAAGTGGAATTTAGAAATGAAAATTCACATTTTTGGAGATGTGGGAAAAAAGAATGAGAGATAATATTGTGGTAAATCTGAAAAATCTTTCAAAATCTTATAGTAATAATGCATTATTTTTTAGTAAAAGTGAGAAAGTTATATCAGATATTAACTTAAAAATCCATCATGGAGAGATTGTTGGACTTGTTGGAAGAAGTGGTTGTGGAAAAAGTACGATTGCAAAATGCATGTCCGGAATTCTAAATTACGATAACGGATCAATTAAATTGAAAGATAAGTATTTGCATGAATTAAAGCCATTTGAAAGAAATATTTGGTTAAGAACGTATCTACAATATCTTTTCCAAAATTGTATTGGTACTTTTCATCCCAAAAAAAGTATTGAAGTTATTTTTAAAGAATCAATAAAAAGTATTAGCAAAGTAACTGGGAAAAAACTAAAAGGAGATTTTTCAGCTGTTTTGAAAAAAGTCGATCTTGATTCTAATATTTTAAATAAATTCCCCTCAGATTTTAGTGGAGGTGAATTGCAGAGAATTTCAATTGCGAGAGCTTTACTTGCAGAACCTGAAATACTTATTGCAGATGAGCCTATAAGCTCATTAGATGTCACAACACAAGCAAGAATTCTTAATCTTCTAAATTCATTAAAAGAAGATTTTGGTATTTCTATTTTGTATATTACTCACGATCTTTCGACAGCTCACTTTCTTTGTGATTGGGTCGTCGTTATGGATAATGGTCACATAATTGAACAAAATACTAAAAATGATTTGTTTAATCACCCAAAACATAAACACACAAAAAAACTGATAGCACTATCAAGGTAGGAAATTATTATGAGAAAATTTTATTTAAGTTTATTTATTCTTTTGGTATTATTTGGATGTTCAAGTCTATCTTATGAAAAATTAAAAGCTAAAATGGAAAAAAGAAAATCCGACCAGGAATATTTGCAAAAAGCAAAAAAGAAAATTGAAAATCCTAAAACCAAAATAGCGTATGTTAAATTATATATTCAAACTCTTGGAGATTTAAAAAATCCTGAAGTCAACAATTATCTCAAGAATATTCTATTTGAAAAATATCAGTCAAAACCAAAAATTCAAAACATTGTTTTTAACTCTATTGCAAAGCAACAATCGAAAGAAAACATTGATTTCTTCTTTTCACAAATAATTAATGATACAAAATATAAGCATGATTCTAAAACAGAAATTACTGAAACTTTTAGCAATGAATATGAAATTTGGAAAAAATATTTTCTAACTTCAGACGATAATCAAAAAACAATTATGTTAAATTTAATCAAAAAATTGGATATTTGGGAAAATATTATTCTCCTTTATATTTCAGAATCAAAAGCAAATAGAGAGAATCTTAAATTCTATTTTCAAGATGATCCTTCTAAAACGAGTATAGAATTGGTTGAATGTATAAAAAAGAAAAAATTAGATAGAATTCAGCAAATATCAAGTTTTTTGGATATTATTGGGGAACGAGGTTTGTATGATTTTTCAATTTTATTTGATAAAAAATTAGAAATTGATAAAAAATTACTTATTGATGTCTTTACATATTATGGCGATGATTGTCTGATTCCATTGTTTTCAATTTATGAAAATATTAAAGAATTGGTTGATAAAAATATCGCTATGGAAATTTGTGAAACTCTAAATACTCAAAAAAGCATGAAGCAATTAGAAATTTGGTTAAAAACATCAAAAGACAGTTTTGAAACAATTGATTTGATAAATACAATCAGCAGAATTGCTGTAAAATTTCCGGATATTTTTTCGTTATTAATGTCTTCTGACGATGTAAGTTATGATATTTTTCAAACCTTGGATTCATTTATTGAAAAAGATTTTGACTCGGTTTTAAAAGGTTATTATCAAGCGGATAATTTTGGAAAAATGAATTTTTTAAAATATATCATTGAAAATAAAAATGATAGAATTCTATCTAAAATTGTTCTCGACATAATCGATTCAAGTTATTATTTAAGGAAATTCACTTTGATCGAATTATTGGATATGAACTTTTATAAACCTTACTTAGTTCCATTAATAAAATCTTCATTAAGAGCTGAAAAACTTGATGAATTCAGGCTATCTATAAAGATTGTAAAACAAAATTGGAATGATTATCATGAATTTGTCTTTGAAAATTTTGATTCTTTGACAACTGATAACGATAGATTGAGAGATATTTTAATGCTTTTTCAAACTACAAATATTCAGGCAGAAAAAGATTTTCTTTATCAAAAATTTCAACTTTCTTTAGATGAGTCACCAAGTATTTATGCCGATTTAGCTAATACCATTATTAATAATCCAAATATGGATAGTAACGAGTTAAATCTCAGATTCAATAAAGAAGCATTTACAGATTCTACAATTAACGAAGTTGCATACTCTGACACAATAATTAATGAATTTACAAAACTTTTTTTCTATCTTAAAGATAAGAATATTGCAAATTTGATTGTAAATTATAATATTCCGCAGGATATTTTTCTTCAATGTAGTACAAAACAAAAATTGATAATAATTAATATCATGGAAGAATTAGAAATTAATCAAATTGCTCAATATATTATTAATAATTATGAAAGTATGAATATTTTAGAAAGAAAAATTTTTAATTCGTCTATTGAGAATTTAGAATGGGATTTAATCAATTTTCACATAAAAAAACTACTCCTTTTAGGTGATACAGAAGATGCAGCAATTGCTGAAAGAATTGTTCTTTTCCATTTCAAAGATTCTAAAATTACAGAAGATTTTGTTGAATTGATTGCTTTTAATTATCTCAATCACAATGACTTTGTTCGGGCAAAATCATATATTGAACAAATGAGTTCCGATAATGAAAATAAATTGCTTTTTGAAAATAGAATCAAGTCAAATATTAGTGATGAACAGTATTTGAAAAAACAAAATAAATCTCTTGATTTTATGACTCAATTTAACTCCGAAATAAGAAAATCAATTCTTGATTCTTTATTTGTTATTAAATTTATTACTTCTCAAGATAGTATTCTTTCATACGATATGAACTCTTTTAAAAGAGATCAAGTTGAATTATCAAAAATGTTAAATATTTTGGATAAGGAATTTGAAGGTAGTTTTAAGATTGCAAAAGATACAACAAGTTTTCAACAAGAAAATGATTTCTTGATGAAGATTCGTGAATTCAAATATCTCGATAAATTGTATTGTGGAAATAATGTTTTTTCTCCATCAGATTCAACATCGTTTTTGCAAATATATCTAATTATCAATAATGTTTGTTCTGAAAATAAAACTTTAGATTTGAAAAAATTTGAACTATCAAATGCAAAAGTCTCTTACAAAAAATCATGGAAAGGAGATTATTTCTATTATTTTAATAAAAAGAATTTTTCTGACTTTATTGAAATAAAATCCAATAAAAGTTTGGTTATTCCAATTCTTTTTGAGGTAAATGCAGCATCAACTGAGTTTATTCTTAAATACAATAGTAATAGCTTGATAGATGTGAAAATGCCACTAAAATTTAAAACAATGTAATGTAGTAAGAACTCAGTTTTTGCTGGGACTTCGGGATTTTTTGAACGTATGCAGACATGTGAATAAGATGGGTCACATT
>JAOZMQ010000276.1 GCA_029934195.1 Candidatus Cloacimonadota bacterium
TTTTCGTTCAAGTACTATTTAGTAATAGCTCTTTCATTATTTACCAATACAAAAATTTGCAAAAATTTCATTCAATAAATCATCGGTAGTTATTTTACCAATAATTTCCTCAAGATATTCGCTTGCTTCTTTTAAATCAAATGCTGTAAATTCAAAACCTAATTCATTTTCGAAAGATTCAATTGCTTTTTCAAGAGAAAAGAAAGCATTTTTTACCGCTGCGACATGCCTTGTATTGGTCAATAAACCGCTTTCAAGTTCAGAATCAGAAATACTTATTTTCTGCAACAACATTTTTTTTATATTACTGAGTCCGGTTTCAGAGATAGCCGAACAAAGGATTTTCCCTTCCAATCTTACTTTCTCTAATTCTTTCTCCGATAATAGATCTGCTTTATTTTGTACAGAAATAATTTTATTTGCAGAAACAATTTTAGACAATTCAAGAAATTCTTGATTATTATTTGATTGATCGGAAATTAGTAAAACAAGATGCGATTCTTTAATGATTTTTAAAGATCTTTCAATTCCAATTTTTTCAATATGGTCATCCGTTTGTCTGATTCCGGCAGTATCAAAAATCCTTATTAGATATCCATTTAGAGAAATTGCTTCTTCTAAAAAATCTCTTGTCGTTCCGGGAATTGGGGTGACGATTGCTCGTTCTGAATTTAGGAAAGCGTTAAAAATACTTGATTTCCCAACATTTGGAGAACCTACAAGACTAATTTTCAAACCATCTCGAAGAATCATTCCTTCTTCTCCGGTTTCAGATAATTGTAGAAGATTTTTTTTGAGAGAATACAAATCTTCTAAAAAATTTTCATTTGATAATTCAGTCAAATCTTGTTCTAAAAAATCAATTTCTAACTCTAAAAGAGTGCGTAAATGAGAAATTCTATCCAACAAATATTGAATTTTTTTATGTAGTTTTCCATCTAATTGTTCAATTGCGGAATAGAGCGAATATTTCGTTTTTGCATTGAGAATATCTCCAACAGCTTCTGCCTGAGTGAGATCAATCTTATTATTGATGAAAGCTCTTTGAGTGAATTCTCCCGGATCGGCTAATCTTGCATTTATGAGAAGAAGTTCGAGAATTTGTGTAGCAACAAAATAATTTCCATGACAAGAAATTTCAACTAAATCTTCACCGGTATAACTTGCAGGCGAAATATATTTAATTACCAAAACTTCATCTATTTGATGTTTTCCGTCAAAAATCTTTCCAAAAATAGATTTGCGTGGTTCAGCTTTTAGAAAATCTTTTTTACTTCTAAAAACTTTATCAACAATAGAAAATGAATTTGCTCCGCTCAATCTAATAACAGCAATTCCACCATTTCCTTTTGGAGTAGAAATAGCAACGATAGTATCACTGCGAAATTTTATATTCAATACAGAAGTCCTTTAAATTAAATGATACAATATGGGTTTTATTTTCAAGAAAATTTGTTCCGGTGTAATTTTAAGTAAATTCTTTAATTGTTCAACAGTTCCATGAGTTACAAATTTATCTGGGATTCCAAACCGATGTATTTTAATATTATCATTGTTATAAAAATTCCCTATTGCTTCACCAAATCCCCCACTAATTGCATTATCTTCAATAGTAATAATATGTTTTACTCTACCTTTAATTTCATTCAAAAGTTCTGCATCAAGTGGTTTTATGAAAAGTGGATTTATAATTATCGGGTTTATTTTAGGAAATTCTTTTTTGATTATTTTTGAAAGTGTCAAGACATCTTGGAAAGCTTTTCCAGCACCAATTAAAGCAATATCTTGCCCGTCTTCATAAAGGTGAGATTTTCCATAAGAGATAGTTTCAACATCATTTTCGATAAAATGTGCTTCTCCTCTCGGATAACGAATTGCAATAGGTCCATCAAAGTATCTTTCAGCAAAATGTAGCATCAATGATAATTCATTACCGGAAGCAGGAGCCATAATTGTCATATTTGGAATCAGCTGTAAATATGATAAATCAAAAACTCCGTGATGAGTAGCTCCATCATCGCCTACAAGTCCAGCTCTATCAAGACAAAAAACTACTGGAAGTTTTTGCAAAGCAATATCATGAACAATTTGATCAAAAGCTCTTTGTAAAAAAGTTGAATAAATTGCTACAAATGGTTTGATTTTTTGTATTGCGATCCCTCCGGCAAAAGTAACAGCATGTTGTTCAGCAATTCCAACATCAAAAAATTGATTGGGAAATTTTTTGGCAAAATCTATAAGTCCGGTTCCATCTGTCATTGCTGAAGTAATGGCAACAATTTTATCGTTTTTTGCAGCAAGATCACAAAGAGTTTTACCAAAAACATTTGAATACTTGACTACTGATTTTCCAATAGTATTTCCCGTCTTTCTTTCAAAAGGTCCAAGCCCATGAAATTTTGTGGCATTCATTTCGGCAAAATCACATCCTCTACCTTTCTGCGTGACAACATGAATGAGAACTGGTCCTTGAACATTATTGTTCACTTTGTTAAAAATTCTAACTAACCGCACAATATCATGTCCATCAACAGGACCAATATATTTAAACCCAAGATCTTCAAAAATGATATTTGGAACTAAAATATTAATTAAGCTTTCCTCAATTTTTTGAGCAGCATAGATAAATTTTCTTCTTAACCTATTCGGAAGATTTTTAGAACCGTCCCACACTTGTTTTTTAAGAGAATTATATGACCGACTGACAAGCATATTGGTAAGATATTTTTGTAAAGCACCAACATTTGGAGAAATCGACATTTCATTATCATTGAGAATTACAATCAATTCTTTTTGTAAATGTCCGGTATGATTCATAGCTTCAAAAGACATACCGGATGTCAAAGCTCCATCTCCAATAATGGCAATTGCTCTTCCATCTTCATTATTAAGTTCCTTTCCTACACAAATTCCAAGAGCTGCAGAAATTGAAGTACTGCTGTGACCAACTCCAAAAGCATCATATTTACTTTCAAAAATATTATTAAAACCACTCATTCCATTAAATTGTCTTAAAGTATCAAATTCACTATTTCGTTCAGTCAAAATTTTATAAGCATAGGATTGATGTCCAACATCCCAAACAATACGATCTTTTAGAGGATCAAACACTTTTAATAAGGCAATAGCAATGTCTGTAGCGCCAAGACTTGGAGCAAGATGTCCACCGTTTTTTGATGTAACTTCAATGATTCTTTTACGAACTGCTTTTGCTAATAATTTTAAATTTGCGAACGATAATTTTCGAATATCTGCAGGTGATTTAATTTTTTCTAACATTCTACTTCCTTTTCTCTCACCTTTGAAATGGTTAAGAGATTTTCAAACAGTGACTTCTTTGCCTAAATGGTTAGAACTAAGTTTGTATCATTCCAAAGGTCAACAAAAGAGACCAATTAGAATGTTGTTTTTCTACAACAGAATTTCTTCAATCCATTCTATCAGTTTATTAGTACCGGTTTTATTTAATGATGAAATTGGAAATATTTCTTCAGAAATCACTCCAAGTTCTTTTTTTAGTTTTTTAGCAGTTAAAGAAACTTTAGATTTTGCAATTTTATCTGATTTTGTGGCAATAATTGCATGTTTAATATTTCTTTCTCTAAGCATTTCTAACATTATTATATCTTTTGGATCTGCTTTATGTCGAAGATCAACAAGAATAAAAACACCTCGTAGTTGTTGCCGTAAATCAAAATAATCTGTAAGCATTTTTTTCCAAGAATTTCTTTCAGTTTTACTTACTTTAGCATAACCATATCCGGGAAGATCGACAAAATTACAAAAAACATTCTCCGTTTCATTTAATCTGAATCTGATATGGAAAAAATTAATCAACTTTGTTTTCCCCGGAGTTGAACTTGTTTTAGCAAGTCTTTTTCTATTAAGAACAGTATTCAATAATGAGGATTTCCCAACATTAGATTTACCTGCAAAAGCAAAATCAGCAAATTCTGAAAGCGGATAATCATTTGGTTTTACAGCACTTGTAATAAAATTAGCTTCGACTACTCGTAACATTAATACTCCAATTATTCAAAATAAGTCATTGAAGAAGATTCTGATTCCCATACTTCAACTTCTGCAACCGAACAACCTTCATTATTTAAGTTTTTGGCTAAAGTTTTGTAAATATATTTTGAGATGTTTTCTGATGTAGGATTAATATTTTCAAAAATTTCAAGCTCGTTGAGATAGTTGTGATCTAATTGATCAATGATTTTTCCTAAATAATCCTTTACAATTTTAAAATCAATTGTTAAACCAATTTCATCTGTATCTTTACACAAAATGCCAATTCTAACTTTCCAATTATGTCCATGAAGTTTCTTACAAGCTCCTTCATAACCGACTAATTTATGAGCAGCAGCAAAACTGGACACTACATTTAATTTGTACATATCTTCTCCTTTTAGGGGATTCTTTTTTGTTTAAAATATCATTTAAAATTTGATAAAAAAAAAAATAACTTTTCAGTCAAATGTTCTTTCAATTTATTTTACTCAATAGATATTTTTAGCTCATTTTTTTTTTGAACTTGCTTCGCAATGAATGAAAATAAATGTGAAGCGAGAACAAAAGCATACTATCCCCCAAAAGACCGAAGTCCCCTTTTTTATTGTTCTAACAATCCTGACTTGAACCAAGCCAGAACTAAAAATGACCACACAAATGTGCATATTGCTTC
>JAOZMQ010000277.1 GCA_029934195.1 Candidatus Cloacimonadota bacterium
TCACGTTTTCCACCTGAACCAAACGGATATTTACATATTGGACATGCTAAATCTATCTGCTTGAATTTTGGTATTGCCAATGATTATCATGGAAAATGTAACCTCCGTTTTGATGACACGAATCCGGGTAAAGAAGATGATTCTTATGTAGATGCAATAAAAAAAGATGTTCACTGGCTTGGATTTGATTGGGAAAATCGTCTTTTTAATGCTTCTGATTATTTTGATAAAATGTATAATTATGCAATTCAATTAATTAAAAAAGGAAAAGCTTATGTTTGCGATTTAAATGAAAGTGAAATCCGCAAATTTAGAGGAACTGTCAAAGAAGCAGGGCAAGAAAGTCCATACAGAAACCGCAGTATTGATGAAAATCTTGAGCTTATAGAAAAAATGAAAAACGGGGATTTTGAAGATGGAGCTTGTACTCTAAGAGCAAAAATAGATATGTCCTCACCAAATATGAAAATGCGAGATCCGCTCATTTATAGAATTAGAAAAATGGAACACCATAAAACCGGTGATAAATGGAATATTTATCCAATGTATGATTTTGCTCATTGTCTCGAAGATTCTATTGAAGGAATTACTCATTCAATTTGTACTTTAGAGTTTGAAAATAATCGTGAAGTTTATGATTGGGTTTTAAATGAATTAGAAATTTATCACCCACAACAAATTGAGTTTGCAAGATTGAATCTTAGTTATACAATTATGAGTAAAAGGAAACTACTTGAATTGGTAGAAAAAAACTATGTTACAGGATGGGATGATCCACGAATGCCAACGATTAGCGGTTTAAGGCGAAGAGGTTTTACAGCAGCATCTATTAGAAATTTTTGTGATAGAATTGGTGTTGCCAAAAGAGCCAGTTTAGTTGATGTTGCTTTATTAGAATTTTCAGTACGAGAAGATCTCAATAAAACTGCTCCGCGTGTAATGGCTGTTTTAAATCCTTTGAAAGTGGTAATTGATAATTATCCTGAGAATGGTTTTGATGAATTAGAAGCAATTAATAATCCTGAGGATGAAACCGCTGGAACAAGAAAAATATCATTTTCAAAAGAAATTTATATCGAAAGAGAAGATTTTATGGAAGATCCTCCTAAAAAATTCTATCGACTTGGACCTGGTCGTGAAGTCCGTTTACGTTATGCGTTTTTTATTAAATGTACACAGGTTATTAAAGATGATAATAATGAAATTACTGAAATTCATTGCACTTACGATCCTACAACTAAAGGTGGTTCAGCTCCAGATGGTAGAAAAGTTAAAGCAACATTACATTGGGTTTCTGCTAAATTTGCACTAAATGCAGAAGTGCACCTTTATGACAGATTATTTATTAAAGAAAATCCTGATGCTAATAAAGACGGTTCTGTTTTTACCGATCACATTAACGAAAATTCTTTAAAAATATTAAAAGAATGTAAAGTTGAGCCATATCTTTCTAAAGCTAAAGTAGAAGAAAGATACCAATTTGAAAGAAAAGGATATTTTTGTGTTGATAAAACTTCAACTTCGGAAAATTTGATTTTCAATCGAACTGTCTCATTACGAGATACTTGGGCAAAAGTGTCCAAGAAAAATAAGCGTTAAGTCGTTGTTGCGATATTAACAAATAGTTCTTTGTTATATTGTAAAGTGTAGTTAGTTTAGATACTAAAAAAAAGATTTCCCAAAAACTCAAGATAATTTAAAAGGTTTATTCAAGGAGTAATTATGAAATATTTTAGAAATATTATTGGTGAAAAGTGTTTTTTAGCACCAATAGATATCAATGATGCCGAAAAATATGCAGAATGGCTAAACGATATGGAAGTTACACAATATCTGGGAATCACAGATCAAGTAATTTCTCTTGAAAAAGAAAAGAAAATCCTTCAAGGTATGCTGGATAGAGGTGATAAAATTTTTGCAATTATTGATCGTGAAACTGGAAAAATGATCGGTAATTGTAGTATCTTTAAAATTAATTGGATCGACAGTCTCGGTGAGGTTGGAATCTTTATTGGCGATAAAAACTTTTGGGATCGAGGTTATGGAGTCGAAGCAATTAATCTTCTTCTTGATTTTGGATTTAGTATTCTGAATCTGGAAAATATTATGTTGAAAGTGTATTCAAATAATCCTCGTGCAATTCGTTGTTACGAAAAAGCAGGATTTAAGGTAATTGGGAAAAGAAGAAATGCTAGAACTCTTGCAGGCAAAAAATTTGATGAGGTTTACATGGACATCATAAAAGGTGATTTTACCAGTCCTTATATTGCCGGAGTTGTATTAAAAGCAGGAAATGAAAACAAAAACAGATTAGGTTTTATGGAGTAAATCCTCAAAACGTAGAACAATCAGCCTGATTGTAATCCTCAAATCGTAGAACAATCAGCCTGATTGTAAATCCTCAAACATTCGTTACTTTGCCAAAATAAGGATAAAAATGTTTAGAAAAATCAAAGGACAAGAAAAAGCTATTTCTATACTCGAAAATGCAATTAATCAAAAAAAAATTGCACAAAGTTATTTGTTTTATGGACCTGATGGTATTGGAAAATTCATGACAGCTCATTATTTTAGTATGGCTCTTAATTGCCATTCAGAAAAAGAGGGAAGACCTTGTGGACATTGTTCTTCCTGTCATAAAATTCTGAATTTCTCACACCCTGATTTTCTTTATATTTTTCCAACACCTAAATTAGATATTTCTCTTGATGGTGAAATTAAGGATTCTGCCACTTTAAAAGAATATAAGAGTTTTATTGAGAGTAGGAAAAAAAATCCTTGGGAAAAATTTGCATTTACTCGAAAAGTTCAAATTAGAATTCCGATTATTAGAATGCTGCAACATAAAATTAATATGAGTCCAAATGAAAGTCAGTATAAATTATATATAATTGAAGATGCCGATTTAATGACCATTCAAGCAGCAAATGCTTTTTTAAAAACTCTTGAAGAACCGCCAGAAAACACTGTCATTATTCTAACTACATCTAAACCGGATGCTCTTTTACCAACAATTCTTTCAAGATGTCAAAAAATTGCATTTCATTCCTTAAATAAAAATATTATTGAAGATGAATTAATTAAACAACGTGTTCAGAGTAAGATAGAAGCAAAAACTATTGCAAGAATAGCAAATGGAAGTTTAGAAAAAGCCTTTCAGCTTGTTGAAAAAAATAATTTTGAAGTTAGAGAATTAATGAAAAATTTCTTACAAATTCTTATTGAACAAAACGATTTATCTCTTGTGACTTTTCTTACTGAGATAAAAAATCCAAAACTAAAAGGATTACTTCAGGATATAATTTCTCATCTTCAAATTTATATTGGGGATATTGCTTTTTTTAAAAATTATCCAACAGAAATTGCAAATATTGATATGATAGATTCTTTTGAAATTTTCTATCAAAAGTGTTTTGATGCTGATGAAGAGGTTATTAATGCTATTTCCTTTCTTGATGATATGAGCAAAAAAATAGAAAGAAATGTTAATTCACAATTGATTTTTATGGAAATATATAATAAGCTTACTAATATTTTTAAGTTATAAATTCAGAAGAATAGAGCTCAATTTTTTTTGCTATTTGGACTTGCTTCGCAACAAATGGAAGTGAGTGTGAAGCGAGAACAGCGAGGTGAAACTCCCGAGTTTCACCATTATTCATTTCTTAAAAATGTCCAAAGCCCCTACTATTTGCGAGGAATAAAACGGGTACGTTTTCACTGTCTTTTTAAGTTACACTCTTCTGTATTTTTATAGATGAATTAAAGTTAGATAGTTCTACTTTAGAGAATACTTAAAGTCACTCTCTGTAAAGTCTCTAAAATTATCAAGTTAAATCTCTGATTAATAATATCTGAATACAAAAGATTAGATTATTTGTTTTTACAAATTTGTTGTGAAAAACTTGATTAAATTAATTTTAAAATCCCTATTTCATTCACAAGTGGAGGTAAATTTGTGAAATATCTCATTGTTTTTTTTAGTCTTATTCATTTCATTTTATTGGATGCAATTATAATGACAAATCAAGAAAAAAATCTTTACTATAAAGCGTTAGAGAAAATGAATCTCCGTAAAACGTCTGCCAATTTTATGAAAGACTGGTCGAGTAGTACAAAATTTAAGATTGATAAAGTTGTAAATGTAATCAATAATCCACTTGAATTTCCTAATCTTGTGAATGATTTTGATTCAATTTTAGTAAAGAATAATTCTCAGGAAATTTTTTCTTATCTAAATAATATTGTATTTAATTATGAGAATATTTTTATTGATAAAAGTGATGAAATTGAGTTCCATTCAACAAAAGAAATTTTTGTTTATATTGATAATTTTTTTGGAGAAACAAATGAGATTTTAGAAAAAATGTGGAATGGAATTTCAGAGGAAGAGAAAAATAAATTGGAGTATTTTCTTCTATTTTCTTATTCGGAAGAGAAAGATGAAATTGCTAATAAGGAGTATTTATCAAGAAAAAAAATCATAGAATACTCTGATATTAATAATGAAGAAATTATAAACATTATCAGCAAAATTGATTTTACAAAAATGATTGATGCAAATATTTTATTCAATTACAAAACTTTCATAGTGTTTTAGCACGATTGGCTGTTTTTAATGATAAAAACAAGAAAATTTGTCATATAAAATTAGGTAAAGATATATTATCTTTAAAAAAATT
>JAOZMQ010000023.1 GCA_029934195.1 Candidatus Cloacimonadota bacterium
TATTGTGGAAAGCTGGGTCAAGAATGGGAAAGGCGGGGGCGGCATTGGCTTTGCCCGACAAGGCGGCCTTGATTTTGACGTGCGGGATGTGACGTTGAGTAAGTACATGCACCAGTTTGTCCGTGAGACGTTGGAAGGCACAGTGCTGATACGTGTCGGCGAATCTCCTAAGTTCTTCGTCCCCTGGAGTAACTTGTCGGAGATTGAAGGCAAGCTGAGTTCTAAATGGTTCGATGGCGAAGGGGTCAAGCATGAGTTAGAAATCCTTTGCGCCAACGACCAACAGTTTGTCGGGTTCGGCATGCACCCAAACACTGGGCAACCGTACTGGTGGGCAGATAACCGGAGTTTGTTGGACGTTGCTGCGGATGAACTGCCGGTGGCTGAGAAGATGGACATACAATTCATCATTGATGAGTGGGACGCACAATGCCAGGACGTACGGGGCTGGACTCGGTACAATCCAGTTCAGGACGATGTGTCACTGACTGACGTCACTGACGTTACGGGGCGTCAGTCAGTGACGTCAGTCAGTAATGACGCATTTGCCAATTTAAAACTGCCTAAAGGTCTATCTATACCAGAGATAAAAAAATACCTGGTCAAACTGCCAGATGAATGGGTGGATGACCGAGATAAATGGTTCCGGGTCTGTGCAGCAATACACCATGAAACACAGGGCAGTGACGCAGGGTATGAGCTGTTCGACGCATGGAGCAGACAAAGCGCTAAATACAAGGATAGTGGGGACACAAGAGGCAGGTGGGATTCATGCAAAACCTCACGTGGGCATAAAGGCACCGTCACCATAGGCAGCATCATCAAGGCCGCAGGCGGGGTGAGTGCAGAACAGAAAAGCAAGGAAAATGAAGGATGGGCAAGCAAAATTGCTGCTGTGCGGGATGAAGCAGGGCTGCGGGCGGTGATGGGGGAAATTAGCCTTGCGGACGGGCTGGACAGGCTGGCAATGGATGGGCTGGTTCATGCGATCAAAACACGGTCTGTGGCTATCGGGTGCATGTGGACAGTACCAACAATCCGGAAGGAATTGCGGAGAGCAAAGAAAAACAAAAGCAATATGCCTGATTGGTGTTCCAACTGGATCTTCATTGCAGCACAAGACAGATTCTCAAAAATTAGACGCAGTAAATTCTATACCCGGTCTGCATTCAGGGCATTACATGGCAGGCACTTGAGGAACATGGGGGAACCTGAGAACAACGAGTATGACCCCACAAGAGCAGACGTTTATGCCCTCGACCATGCCTGTATCCCAGTAGTTCATGAACAAATATATTACCCCAAGGGGGATGACTTCTTTATGCTAAACAATGAACAATACGCCAACTCGTATGACCCAGACTCACACGGGAGCAGAAAGCCCAGGGATTTGTGGACAGATGAAGATCATGCAGTAATTGATGTGTTTCTTGGTCATGTGCGTAATCTGCTGGCAGACACCGCAGAAGCCCAGCTTTTGCTTGATACCTTCGCCTACATTGTTCAACACGGCATTGAGCAGAGGCTCGAATGGATGCTCATTATAAAGGGCTGTGAAGGAGACGGTAAGAGTGTTCTGATGACTGTGCTATCACGTTGCCTGGGAGCAATACATACCAAAATTGTAAACGCGGAAGAAATTACTAATCATCACTTTTCAGATTGGGCTGATGGGCGGCTGTTTACCCACATCGAAGAATTGAAAGTGCCAGACATTAACAGGTTCGCAGTTGTCAACAAAATCAAACCCTTCATTACTAACCCCGTCATTAGCATACATCCCAAAGGGCGTACTCCATATGTAGCCCCCAATGTCACCTCTTACGCAGCTACCACAAATTACCTGGACTGTGTGCCCATCTCAGACGAGTCAAGGCGTTTCGGCATGGTGCAATCACAATGGCGGACACGGGGAGAGATGCTGGGAAAACTGGGACAGGATTACTTCAAAAAACTGTTCAGAGTCATGGAAGCAGGGCAAGAAGTCATAAATGAATATCTCCATACTCATAAGATAAGCCCCTCATTTTCACCTCACGAAGCACCCGAAACCGGAGCGAGGCATGATGCCATTCAGATGAATCAGTCTGATGAAGAAACAGCCACAAGAGAAATTCTTGAATCCGGTAAATACTATGATGTCAATGCTGATATTGTCAACACTAAGACACTGAGTAACCTCCTGGAAATGGAATATGAGCTACCTGTGTTCACCAGTACAGTGTCTGTTCTGTTGAAAAAACTGGGATACAAGAAGGCACCCCGGAGAATTAAAATTAACGGTCACCCGACGACGGTGTGGGTGGCAAATCATATCCCTCTAAAAGGGGATAAAACTTTGGTCAATGTTACAATTCGGGATTTGCTGGGAGTGCCCTTTTGAGTTACAAAAGGAGCGATTCTACTACGTACCTACTGCGTACCTACTACGTACCTACTACGTACCTCGTAAATTATGTAAAGAAAAAGGTACGCAGTAGGTACGTAGTAGGTACGTAGTAGAAAAGCTACTACGTACCTACTTAGATACCTATGGATAAAGGGTTCTGGCTGTTGTTATATATATGAGTACGTAGTAATTGATATAATTGATTAACAAAAAGTAAAAAAAAACATGTAAAGGATGATACAACAGAATGTTACATAACGATAAAAACAATGGGGGTTGCGGCTATACTCATGATTTTTTTTTCCTATATAACTACTGCGACCTGTTTTTTTCCGTACTCCGTACCTTTTCAAAACGGTATCTTTTAGCACAACCCTGTAATCCGAAAATGTAACTTTGAAATAACTACTGGAATAAGTGTGGAAAACATGACCAAAAAGCAAGCCGCCAAAATGGGATTGTGTCAAATAGCCTGTGGGCAATATTGCCATAAATCTAATAAATGTAATGCTGATATGTTTGCAGCTCAGAACGCACGAGGATTCCCTATAAGAGAGGTTTTGATTTTATGCAGGTTGACCCCTACTGTTTTGAACAGAATGCAGAGGGAATATGGATACAACTTCGCAACGGGCAGGATAACAAAGATGAGGAAAAAAGTTTAAAATACAGGAGGAGACAAAATGAGATAACTCAGTTATATCGAACTACTGGAATATCAAATCAATCATATCAAAAATGCGGTTAAAAATGTAAAAATGACGAGTGTGAATTTGCGCAACAGCTCACGAAAAAACCTGGCCGAATATCAGCAAGAAGAAATTATCTTTTTGCGTGTAAAAATGAAAGGAGGAACAAAATGAAAATGAGACGATGGCCATGCATGGCCGATGACGGTGAAATAATTTCTGACACAAAATGCTTACAGACATATGCTTATGCTCTGGCTCATGAGCATGGCGAACCGAACGTAGATTGTCTGCAATCCTGTACATACGGACAGTCTGAAATGTACATGCAACATGATAATGACGAAAAATCGGATAGAGCAACGCAACTCGTGAATGCTCATTGGAATGAGTATGTAGAGAAATTGCTGGATGTCACAATCCAGGAGGGAATGGTTTGTACAAAAAAACAGCTGATGGAGCAAATTAAATTTCATTACATCAGTTCGGGCATACATTTTTACAATCATGCAATGGAGGATGCAAAAACATGAAAATCGAAAGGCCATTCGTTACTTGGGCAGGGCAGGAAATTGAGAAATGCCTACAACGAAACGATCACAAACAGCCATGGGAAACAGCAGATATTTTGGATCTTAGAGACAAAATTAAAGAAGAATATTACGAAACAATTGAGGCTATTAGCGAATTATATACTCCGAGCGGTGTGGCACACCTTCAACACGAATTGGCTGACTTGGCGGCGGCAGCTATGATGTTGAGTGCTCGGATTGACGAGAAAATGAGCAAATTTAGACGAGGATGGATGCAATGCCAATAAATAATTGTAGTAAATGTGGCAGCGGTGCATTGGTAGTCAATGACGGGCATGAATGGTATGGAAAATGCGAAAAATGCAAAAATAAATCAGCAACTTGCAATTATTCTTTGCTTGCTATTGAAGAATGGAACCAGGAACAGGAGCGGGAAAATGCAAAAAAGAACAAAAAAAATAGTTGAAATTGCTTTTGTGGTGGCTATCCCAAAAATGATAAAAGATAAAATCAAGAAAGGCCGATTTCGTAATCTTTGCAGGCGGTTATATAAAATCTCTTGCCGAGAGATTAACAAAATACAACTTACGAAAGAGGATGAAGATACAGCTCTGCAAATTATACTCGAGTTTGGCAAACGGACAGGGTGGCACGGCAAACAAAAAAATGTCATGACATTAATCTCATTTGCATTATGCTTGTTAGAGGAAAGCGAATTTGAGCATAATGCAAAAATAATTAGTGTATTAAATGACATGTACGAATATCTGTCACGGCGTGACGGAGTACCGGCCGGCTGCGACTGGGCGGGTCAATTGGCAGTTGAAAAAATGCAAATAATCATGGAGGGGTGAAATGAGTAGAACGGAACTAATAAGAGAGAGAATTAAAATCTTGATTCAAAATGCAGGATTGAGCGAAATGGTCTATATAATGCTCGAAGATGATGAGATCAAGCATGAGATGATCAGGCAAATGCAGGTAGAACGTAATAGCGATTATTTGGAGGTTTTGAATGCGAATAATTAAACCGAGTGTTAAGTTGCTCCATTGCCCTGATGAAATTGATGCCTTGGAATTGCTGGAAACCGCAGGCCGGGCTTGCTATAAATCGGCACCTGGGAACAATAAAAAATTTATTAAAAATATTATTCGATCAGGCCACATGTCAGTAATTGAGCATGTTCATATCAGCGTCGAGATTGTCTGTGATCGTGGAGTTATGGCGGAATTGACTCGTCATCGTTTAGCAAATTACTCAGTAGAAAGTACACGCTACTGTAATTACAGTAAGGGCGAATTCGGTAATGAAATTACTGTAATTCAGCCGGTTTTCTGGGAAAAAGGAACACCGAAATATGAATGCTGGGAAATAGCAATGGATTATGCCGAAAAAAAATATTTATTGTTGGTCAAAAATGGCGCAACAGCTCAGGAGGCCAGGGCAGTGCTTCCCAATTCATTGGCAACAACTATCATTATGACTGCCAATTTGCGTGAATTTCTCCATGTTCTGAAATTGAGAACGTCAACAAAAGCACATCCGCAGATGCGGGAAGTTATGCTATTGCTGCAAACAGAATTGCGGGACCGGTTACCGGTCATATTCGGGAGGGGTGATAATGACAAAGAAACACAGGATTAAAGGGCAAAGAATCGGCCAACGGGGAAAGAAAATAATTATCAAAGATCTGGATACCGGTGAATTGAGAGAAGTGGATCCGCTTTTATGCATGATAAAAGTTGTTGATCCGGTGAAGCAAATTGCAATTTATAAGGTGACATGACATGGAATTATTCAAGAATTTTAGTGCGGTGGTTGTGGCGGTTGAGCTGGTGATATTGGTGGGATTTGCGGTGTTGGTGGTGTTCCATGGATATTTTTTGAATGTAAAAAAATGGTTTGAGGGCGATGGGCGGAGGTAGTGTGGTGGGGAGCCGCAAATCTCGCTCCCCACCGCTGGTTAAATTCTAAAACGGGATAAACTGCTCATCCCATTCTCTTCTATCCGCAGGTGGAATTGTCTTGTTCCACCTGTCTTTAATGTCTTCGATGGAGAGACTGGCTATACTCCCCATTCTCTCCGGTGCTCCTGGGGCAATCAGGACGCTCATCCTGATGCCGCCGTACGGGGTGGGCGGGTGGAGCAGGCATGGCTTCATCCCCATGTTAGTGGGGATGATGAAAACAGCTGGGTTGTACCAGCTGTTCCAGTGCAAACCGTCAACGGGATTTGTTTTGATTTGGTTCAGATTTAACATTATTTTTCTCCTTGTTTAGAAATTTTTTTTCTTCCTCTCTCTGCTGTTCACGCAGTGAGTAATAGTCAGTCAGCCGTTTAATCATGGCAGGGATGGTTATCCCCGCCTGGCTTGCTTGAATCTTGACATGCCGCCATGTGGCCGGCGGCATGTTTCTGATTCTTATGTGTTTCTCTTCCATTATTCCTCCTCAATATGTTTTTCTGCCTCTTTGGAACTTAAAAACTTTCCCCATGTTCGTTCCTCATCGAGCAGACATCGTATGTCTTGCTCGATGTCATATTCTTCCCCTTCGGGAAGGTCTGCAATTGAAACGCTCATATCCTTGGATGCTCCTTCTGTGTTGTGTAGTACGTCAATATTTATATTGACGTTAGTCTCTTTTCCGTATGTGTCTTGAAGTTCCGCTCTCCAGAGATTTTCTGAAAACGCAGCAAGTTCTATCGCAGCTGCGTTGTTGTCAATCCATCCATCACCAAGGTTGCCTGATAAGATTTGACTGTCAATTGTTATCTGCATTTTGTTCTCCTTTTTTTAATTAATTATTTTTTCGTTCAACCTGCACAACCATTAATGCATTCCCCATGCCACGTAGGACTATGTAGGACTATTGTAAACCCTGAAAGCCTTATGAGTAAAGGTTATAAAAATATTAAATTAATTTTTGTAGGATTATTTATCATTATTTTCAATAATTTTAAGGCATTTATGTGTACCAATCCAACCAAAGTAGGGCTATATTCAACCACAGGCGTTTTACGTAATAATATCAAGGCTTTACGTGTTTTTTGGCGTTTTGGCGGTCTAAATCTAACCCGTGACAACTTTTTTGAACAAATTGTATAGAAGACTTGACATGTGTTTAAACATGTGTTTAAGTTACGTATTATGTTGACTGATAAACAACAAAAATTCATCGATCTTTATGACGGCAATGCTACAAGGACAGCTACAGCCTGTGGTTATGTGTCTCCCAGCACTGCTGGGCGGCGTTGTTTACTGAATGTACAGATTTGTGCAGAAATAAAACGAAAAAGAGAAAAAGAGATAGCCCCACTTGTTGCAAATCGTCAAGAACGTCAAGAATTTTGGACTGACATGATGCGGAATCCTGAAGAAAAATCGAATGACAGAATGAGAGCCTCAGAGCTGTTAGGAAAATCTGAAGGCGACTTTCTTGACAGAGTTGAGAACACCGGTGACGTTGCACTCACAATAAAATGGGATGACGGTAAATGAAACAGATTATTATCCCATACTCACCTCGTGAGCACCAAAAAGAAATTCATAATAGCTTGAAAAGATTTAATGTTTTGGTGTGTCACAGAAGATTCGGAAAAACTGTCACTGCTATCAATGAGCTATTAAAATCCTGCATTTGTAATAAGCTAGAACGTCCCAGATACGCCTACATTGCGCCTTTATATAAGCAGGCCAAAACCGTCGCTTGGGATTACCTTTGCCATTATTCTTACCCCATACCGTATATAAAAATAAACCAATCAGAGCTGCGCATCGACTACCCAAACGGCGGCAGAATCCAGCTCATGGGAGCTGATAATCCGGATTCTCTGCGTGGAATTTACCTTGATGGCGTTGTCATTGACGAGGTCAGCCAATGCCCTGCTCAATTGTACGGAGAGATTATCCGGCCAGCTCTAACTGACCGCAAGGGCTGGGTGATATTCATCGGGACACCCAAGGGGCACGATCATTTTCATTCCCTCTACAGGCATGCCATGTATGACCCAGCGTGGTTCTCTGCAATGTATGTTGCCAGTAAAACCGGCGTTCTGGATGCTCAGGAGTTGGAGCAGGCCAAAGCAGAAATGTCAGAGAATGAATATTTACAGGAGTTTGAATGTGATTTTGACATATCATCCTCATTTATTTTAATTCCAATTGCCCTGATTGAATCCTCTTATAATAAGGTATCCAGCGAATCCGATATGCCGGTCATCATGGGCATGGATGTGGGCATGAGTCTGACCGGTGACTCATCTGCATATGTGGTGAGACAAGGGGCCAATGTTCTGGCTGCTGGCGAGTTCAGAGATGACAACACTATCAAAATAGCAGGCATTTTCAAAGAAAAGTATGAACAATACAACTGCCAACGTGGTTTTATAGATTCAATTGGATATGGAGCTGGTGTAGCTCACACGCTGCAAGCATGGGATATGGCAATCACAGCAGTCAACGTAGGCGAGAGAGCTGACAAGGCTGAGCAATTTGCAAATAAAAAAGCGGAAATATGGTGGAGAGCCAAGGATTTCTTCGAGGAAGGTGGCTGTTCGCTCCCTACGGACAAGGCATTCAAGAAACTTGGTACTGAGCTGTCAACACCATCCTATGATTACACGACTACGGGCAAGATTAAGATTGAGAGCAAGAAAGACCTCACAAAACAGGGTATTCCCTCCCCCAACTTGGCTGACGCATTTGTTCTCACGTTCGCCAACGCCGGTTTCTTCGGAGCTGTGCTATGAAAAAAATTGAAATCATAACAGATGAACACAAAGAAGGCACCAGGCAAGCACGTTTTGATTTTGCTGAGGTGACAGGTAAGACAATCGAGTTGAAACCTGCCATTTTTCGTGAGAAACAGACCGGTCATGAGTTCTGTCACATCGTTGGAGCATTGGCGTATCCCGGCATTGAGCCTGGCTGTGTGATGATATTTGGCATTCAAGCGGGGCCGCTGAAATTCAGGCTATTGGAGTACAGAGAGCATACGAGCGTATTTGACCTGATCACAGACGTTGTAACCACCCGCAACTACTATGGCTACGGGCACCATTCCGCCATTCTCCAACAGTGGATAGGTGACCCAGAGAGATACCTGAGCATTGTCGTAAAAATTTCAACTGCAATTGAGCAAAAGTCAGGACATGACAAGGGATTATACATTAGAGAGCCGGCAGACTGGGCAGAAAAACACGCATTCGCTATGTATATCAGACAGTTATACAGTGCTCTCAGCGACAAACTACTCATATTGCAGCCACACACACAATTGATTAACCGCCTGCAGGCATTTCAGCCGGACTCGGCAGACAAGGGAAATCTGGCTGACTATCCGGCAGTTGGTATGTTGGGCGGGTTGGTACATTCATTAATGATTGAACGCCCGTGGGAGCAGGATATTGACCATGGCGGACCGATAATTTTACAAAGTTAGGAGCACATACAATGGATATGATAACAGCGTTTATACTGGCATGGCTGTCAACCCTGTCTGGCGTAGCTCTTGGCGGTTTTCTTGTATATCGCACAAAGAAAGAATCGTATGAACCGTTGTTCGCAAAACAGCCGGAAGGCGATTCTTTCAATGTTGATGATATCTCTGAGATGCAAGAGCAAGTGAGCACTGCGACAATACCGACAGCAGTACATCAGGCTAATTCTGCATTTATTGATCAGTTTGCAGACGATTTATTAAATAAGGTGGATAAAGATGGCCGTTAAACGCAAACCACGGCAGCAATCACAGCAACGCAGTTTATCATTATTCCTGCGGATTTTATGCCCTTTGTGCGGTGCCTGTCATTTTGAGACGACTGAAAAATATGATGCGGACAAAATGCCTCATCCTGGGATGATAAAAATGTTGGCCAAGTACAAGGGGTACGGTTGGCCAGAGCCGCCGCAGGATGATTCTGCTGGTTATGGCTGCCTGGAGTGCCTGGATTGTGGTAACGCATTAGCCCCCAACGGCAAACTGAAGGTGGGAAAATGATAGAAAAAGCAATAGAAGACTATTCCCTTGAACGTCCACCGCCCGAAGGCCACGAAGAGTTGGGGCAATGGGTATGGGAGCTGTTTGAGTCTGCGTATGCCGAAAAAGAGCGTATGGGACTGATGGATAGGTGGGTGAGTAATTATCAGCTATTCAGGGGCAATCACTGGGGCGATAAAAAGCGTGGTGATGCAGACAAACTCTCAGTCAATCTCTATTTTGCTAATATTCAGCGTACAGTTGCTAATATCACCGCTAAGAATCCCACAGTTGAGGTTGTTGACCTCGATGGCTATGAGGATGCAGCCGACCAAGTACTCACTGCTAAGATGCGTAAATATTGGCATGAGACAGAGCAACAAGGCATCCTTGCCAAAACCTGCTTGAATAATGAGATATACGGTATCACTATTGAGAAGCATGGCTGGGTGAGCAGCAAAGCCCAGCCGTTCAGTTTGGTGGTTGACCCGTACTCATTTTTTCCAGCTCCCAATTGCCCTGATGATATCCAAGATGCACCTTTTATAATCCACGCCTACAGCATGGACGTTGATAAAATTGAGGCATTGTACGGTGTTGAGGAAGTTCAGGCAGATGATGTGAGAACTATCCTGGGCAGGAACGACAGGGAGGAAGTTGCTCCCAATGCTGTCATGACTGACAGAACAACGGGCATTGTCCACAAAAATTACAAGAACACCACAGCAATGGGCAGTGAGGAAGGCAGAGCCGGTGGCAGTAAGGGTGAGGGGCTGGTTATCGAGTGCTGGCTGAGAGACAATTCAACATCATCCGAGACACTTTCCTTATTTTTAGACAACGGTACAGAGGAAGCCACGGTTGATATACCCAAATATCCTGATGGCATCAGAGTGATCACGATTACCAATAGGGGTAAGACAATCCTGGCTGACATGATTAATCCCAATCTCAACATGGAGTTAGAGACTACAGCAATACAAGAGACCTATTCATGGGGCAGGTACCCGTTCTCCCTGGTCAATTCATACGCTGATTCCACAAGCATTTGGGGCTTTTCCGCTGCGGAGCAGGTGGGCGATCTAAATAAAAAGGTGGATGAGATTATCAGCAGGATGGCATCATATGTCAATCGTGCTCTGTTTCCGCCGCTGGTTATTGAGAAGGGGTGCGGGATAACTAAGAGCATGGTGAACAACAAGCCCGGCCTGGTGCTCATGCCTACACGCCCGAATGCTCGGATAGAATTTCTCCAAGTGCCCAATTTACCGAGTAATTTTTTTGAGATCCTGAACGTGTTTACTGGATTTCATGATCGAATATACCAAATCGAAGATGCGGACAGGGGAGTACAGCCGACGGGTGTTACGGCAGCATCCGCCATCGTTGCCCTGCAAGAACGCAATGCCGTACTAATTCAGCACAAAATCAGAGCCATGGAGTTCATTGCCCGTGAGCGTGGACGATGGGCGATATCTGCACTACAGAATTTCAGCACCACTGAGGAACAGATTGAGGTAAGAGGGATACCCTATCAACTGCAAGGTGTCACACTGGCGGGCAGGAAGTTCAACTACATGGTGGAGTCAGGCAGTACAGTTGCCCGAACATCCATTCAGCAGCAGGAACAGGCAATGGCATTGTACGATAAGCAGGCTATTGACCGGCAGGCACTCCTTGAGACGTTGAATTTCCCGAGCTGGAAGGAAATTGTTGAGCGAGTTGGTGAAGGCCAGCTTGACCAGGCATTACAGATTCTTGTGCAGGCAGGTATGGAGGAAGAGCAGGCGGCGGAGTTGAGACAATATCTAATGGAGCCGCAGACGGGGCCGCAGAGCGGGCAGGGCCATGGCAATACAATGTCACGTCCACAACCAGGGCAACCACGGGCACAGCAGGGGAGAGCGTAATGCCGCTATACGAATATCAATGTCAGAATTGCAAGAACACATTTGAGACATTTTTCTCGTTAAAGAAGTTTGATGTAACGCCATGTTGCCCAGATTGTGGGGGTGATGGTGACAAGAAGTTCACAGCCCAGATACAGCGGGATGAGCCAATTTGGTTAGATGATAGTGTAAGAGACGCTCTGCAAGACAGGGAATCCGACCATCAGCACATCGGGACCCGCACAGAATATAATCGGTATCTAAAGGAAAACGGGATAGTTGAAAGATGCTAACCGCCCTGAGAGATGCCACAATAATTACAGGGACAACTAAGAGATTAGCCCCAAAGGAGTACAGAAAATGAGTGAAGACGTAATGCCAGCAGGATCTATGCCGCCAGAGATTGAGGAAGAGACAGTTGAACCCGAGATGTTACTCGGAAAATTCAAATCTCAAGACGATTTGGCAAGTGCATATACAGAGCTGGAAAAGAAGTTTGGTGAACAGGGTAGTGATTTGGGAAATCAGAAACAGATGAACTCTTTATTGACCGAGCAGTTGCAAGCAAGGGAAGCACAGGCTGAAACTCCGGCAACTGAGGTGGAGAAGGATGCGTTTGATTTTGACGGACAGATGCAGCAGTTATCTGATGCAGTTGAAGAAGGGGATCTTCCGATTGGTCAGGCGTTGATGCAGGCAAGCCAATTGTCGGCCCAGAATGCTACCAACACTGCATTGAGCAAGTATGAGGAACTGACACAGCAGAAAGCTGTTGAAGATGCTCAGCAACGATTTCTGCAAGAGAACCCTGATTTCACGGAATTACAGCAGACGGGACAACTGGAAGATATCAAAGGCCAGTACCCGGGTCTTCATGATGATTTTTCTGCTTACTACGCTTTGCAGGCGGCTAATAGTAAAGCCGCTACAGAGCAAAAAGAAGCGGTACAGAAGATTGCCCAGGGAGATGTGAGGACTGAGAAGGTCTTACAGAAGCCAGGCAGTTCACAGGTAAGGAACATCGGGCGTACAAATACGAAAATGTCTGATTATGATATTAAACAGAGTATGATGGCAGCTATGGGCTGACAGCGTACTGATAAATAAGGATATGAGCAATGGCACTTGATTTGACACAATTGCAGGCCATCACGGATGATTACGTGGAGAAAACGCCTGTTGATATTTATTTTGATGATTGTGTTCTGCTTTACATGCTGCTGAACGGCGGCAAGTTTCAGGACTCCCTGGTAACTCCGGGGGAATTGGTCGATGGTGGCCAGAAAATACGTACTATGCTGGAATATAATAAATCTCATTCCGGTGTTTACGGTAACACAACTAAGATACCGCAGTCAAAAGTTGATATTTTGAATGCTGCCCGTTTTAGATGGGCAGGGTACTACTCTGCAAATACCATTGATTTGGATGAGCAGGTTCAGAATAACGGAAAGGCGGCACTGGTCGATTTGGCGTTTGCTAAACTGAGGAATATCCAGAAGTCTATCAGGGACAGCATGGGTACTGACGTTTATGCTGCTGCGTCAACGGACAAAGCATTGCTGGGGTTGGGAGATTTGTTTGAGGGCACCAGTTCCACGCCATACGGTAGCATTGCTACTGATGACATGGCTGATTGGTCTGTCAATACTGATTCTACTTCTGAGGCTATCAGCTTCAAGGTTATGCAGAAAATCAAACGGTCTGCAAAGATTGGGCAGAACAAGGAATCCAAACCGAATCTGTACATTACAACTGATGTGCTGAAAGATGGTTTTGAGAGGACTTTACAGGTTCAGGCACGATACGCTGATACAAATCTTGTCAATGCTGGATTTGATAATGTGTTGTTTGCTGGTGTGCCCATTGTGGCGGATGACAAGCAGGCTGCTGGTTACATGGATGCACTGAACCTTAGGCATTTGTCCCTGAAGACTCATTCCAAATATCAGTTTACTAAACCGAAATGGGAATATTCCAAAGACCAGCCGGACACACTGACTGCAAATGTCAGGTGGATTGGTCAGATGGTCTGTAATAACAGAAAAGCTCACGCTCGTCACACTGGACTGACAGAGCCCACTTAAATAATCGTATAATATGTTGCCTTAGAATTAAGGTAACATATTATACAACATAGGAGATTTTGAATAATGGATCAAGATATAAATTTTCAGCATACCACGGCATTCGCTGCTGGAGCTACTACCACATATTTCATTGTCCCTTATCGTTCTACGGTACGGGCGATTTCTGCGATTGTTCAGGCTGACCCTGGCGATGCAGAAACAATTACAGTCACAAACGAGGCTACGGTGGGTGGTACATCCGTTGATATTGGTGTTGCTACTTTTGGCAGTACGATTGATGCCGGTGCGACTGCAACATGGGTGGCAGACAGTACAACCGGTGACACCGTGATTGCAGAGGGTAGTCTCCTGAAATTTGTTACATCTGCCGCGTCTGCTGCTAATTGTGATATCAACATTGAGCTTGACCCTTACGCCAGATAAAGGAGCCTGAATGACACTTGAAAAACTCATAACAGAGGTTCAAAATGTAATTCAGGATAATGCATGGACAGATGCCATGATCACAACACTGCTGAATCGTGGTCTTGTGGTTGTGGCATCTGGCATCATTTTACCAGAGAAGTATCAATTAACTCCGCCATTGCCTGATTTGTACGCTACGGATACCGTAACTACTGAGCTACTAAGCGGGATTTGCGATTTGCCTGACGATTTCAATCGTGATTTGGTTCAGGTTGTCAATTCGGATAATGAGGATATCAAGCGATATGATTCATTCCGCAAGTTCTTATTAGAGCATCCGGAAAAAGATAGCGGGGACGTAAGAGTCTGTGCAAGACACGGTAACAGGTTGTTATATCGTGACATTCCAACTGTTCAGGAATCCTTAACAGTTCATTATTACAGAGATCCGGACGAGTTAGAATCATCTGATGATGAGCCTGATTGCATACCTCTTGTAGTGCAGAAACCGTTACTGGTGGGTTATGCCTGTTCCCAGATATTCAACATGATTGAGGACGGGATTGAAGGGCAAAAGATTAACACAGCATTCTGGAACAATGAGTTTACACAGGGGATAATAAACCTTGGTATTCTTGTTGGTCATGATGCTGAACCGGATTATTACCAGGATTATACTGAGAGAATTGCAGGATGAAACCAATCACGGTATTCAGGGGGACTACTGGCCTAAACACGGTTGCTGACCCTGCCCGTATTCCAATGAGGAAAGGTAATGTCAATGATGTTGCTGAGGCTGTCAATATCACAATTGACCAGTATTTCAGATCGTCACGGCGTGAGGGGTTTACTTTACTGCAATCTGGCAGTTACCACAGTTTATATTGTGATCAGGGGGATTGTTTCGTTGCTCGTGGTGATGCCATATTCAGGGTTGGTACGGATTTTTCCTTACAGGGGATTAGGTCAGGAATGACCGAGAATGCAAGAATCGCATGGATGCAGGATGGGAATAAAACGTATTACACTAATGTTTTCGAGCGAGGCATTATTGAGGACGGTGTTTCATCTCCCTGGGTAGTAGGCACGTATCATGGGCCTGCTACTGTAAGGGGTTTTGCTGTTCCGGTAGGTATGAAGCACCTTTGCATCCACGCTGGGCGGATGTTTGCATCCACAGGTAAGGTCTTGTGGTGGTCTGAACCGTTCCGGTTTGACCTGTTCAACCAGGCTGAATCATTTGCACAGTTCCATAGTAACATCAGGTTGATTAAGGCTGTTGCTGGCGGTGTCTTTGTCGGCACAGAGCGAAGCACACATTTCTTATCCGGTAGTCAACCGATGGAGTTCCAAGCACGTAAGGTGGCAAACTTCCCTCCGGTTGAATGGTCTGATTCGATTGAGTATGTGGAAGGTACTGACATTGGGATGCAGGAGCAAGGGCTTTGTGCGTTGTGGGCGAGTATTGAAGGTGCTGTACTGGGTACTCCTTCAGGTCAGATAGTGAATTTGAATAAAGAGAAAATTATTTATCCGGAAAATGTCACACAGGGTTTTGGGGGTTTGAAAGGATACCACTTCATACATGGTATGGAGTGACCACATATTAAAGACTAACAATTCGGGGTTCTGTTCCTGACCTGGCCGGGTTTGTGACAGACGCAAGATAGAAAAGGGCAATTATGGTGCCATATTCACCATAATTGCCCTTTTTTTATGCCCTGAACAAATTACAACAAAACTATAAAAAAAGGTAATAATACCATGAGTTTACAACTTAGTACAGGGCTTAGGAATGCGATGCTGGATTATAAGGCAATTGCTTCTGATTTGATGGTAGGGACGACCATTTCCTTTGGTGATGGGACAGGAGAGGTTAGCAGAGACCAGATATTGGATTCAGGTAATGGGCTTGCTGGTTTTTCTGTTGGGGACAAGATTACTGTTTCGGGTTCAACGAGTAATGACGGGAGTTATGAGATTCTGGCAGTTGCGGCAGCAGCCATTTCAGTCCCTCCGACTTCATTGTCTACGGAAGCTGCGGGTGACACGGTTATTCTTGCTGCGGCAAGGGGCGGCAGTCTGGCGGATTTGATGAAGTACGGCACCATTCATATCTATTCAGGTGGGCAGCCGACAGATGCAGACCAGGCAGAGACCGGCACAAAACTTGTTGAGATTACACAGAGCAGTGGCGCATTTTCAACTGGTGTGGAGACAAACGGACTTGTCATGGGTAACGTGACTTCCAGTGCGTTGAAGCGAGAGAGTGGTGAGGTTTGGTCTGGCACTGCGGGAGCCAGTGGTACTGCTGGCTGGTTTCGGTTTTACGCAAATACTATTGTATCTGGTGCAAGCACAAC
>JAOZMQ010000278.1 GCA_029934195.1 Candidatus Cloacimonadota bacterium
GGAGGGGGTTTCTTCTGAGTCGGTTTTGCGATTTGTTCCTCCGTTGAGTGAGGAGGAGTTGGAGTTAATTCCAGAAGAGGATCGAATTCCGCCTGAGGAGGAGTTGTTGCTTCAGTATGAAATGAATGTGTCGGCGTCTGGCGAATATGATGTTTGGTTTCGGGCGGCATTTGATTATGCACGTACGCCGTTTGAGTGGCGAATCGATGATGCCGAGGAGTGGCAGAAGGTTGCGGCGGATTTGCCGTCGGTGAATGTGATGGGGCGCGGGACTTGTTTGTCGTGGATTGATGCAGGCGAAGTGTATTTGTCGAAGGGGAAGCATTCGCTGGAGATTCGCTATGAGAATCTTGGCAGAAATGGGCGTAGTCGGTTTGGAATGGATTGTTTTGCGCTGGTTCAGGGGGAGTGGATTCCTGAGGGGATGCTGAAGCCGGGTGAGGTGTATACAGATTCCAACACCGAGGACGCGGCGAAAAAAGTGTATTCGTTCGATTCTTTGGCAACCCCTCCATCGGTGCGGTCGGAGTTATTATTGTCTGGGCTATGGGAAGTCGCGCGATATGACGATCCGGATATGGATGTCGATACGTTTGAGGCGGTGAAGAAGTTGCCTTCGGATGACGAGCTGGTTTGGCGTGGCGTGGAGGTGCCGAGCAACGTGTTTGCGCAGCGTCCGGATTTGATGCTGGCGCATCGGGTTCTTTATCGCACAAAGGTTCGGATTCCTGCGGGTTTTTCAGGGAAGGGGTTTCATCTCCATTTTGATGGATCGACGTATATCGTTAGCGTGTTTGTGAACGGAGTCTATTGCGGGTCGCGCCGAAGTCTTTTGGTTCCGTGGGATTTGGATGTGTCGAAGTGGATCGTTCCGGGGCAGGAAAACACGATTGCTCTCGCGGTAAAAAGTCCGTTTTACGCTCGGTCGCCCGGCGAAGCGAATCCTAAGAAAGAGGTTGTTCCATGTTTGAACAAAAAACGCGCGTCGTCGAGCGGAGGCGGAACGTGGTTGGCGCCCGTTTATCCATCGAACAAAGGCGAGGGAAATGCGTTGCGCACGGGGCTGGTTAAACCGTTACGACTTATCGCTACAGGTTCGATTTATACCGAAGACGTTCTGGTTCGCTCCTCGGTTTCGACGAAGAGATTGCGAGCTGAAATTACTGTTCGGAATACGGCGAAGAAGCCAACGAAGGTGAGCGTGTTGGCGGAAGCGGTTCACGAAAAAACAGGCGCGGTGGAGAAGAGTTTCCCGGTGAAATCGACGATTCTTTCGTCGCAAAAAAGTCGGAAGATCACGTTTGATGATGCTTGGGAAAATCCGAAACTTTGGTGGCCGTCCGAAAGCATCAAAGATCAGCCGGATTGTTATTTGTTGCGAACGACGATTTGGGTCGACGATCAACCCGTGGATATTCATACCGAGCGGTTCGGGTTTCGCGAGATTACGTACAACAAGAAGCATCTTTTATTGAACGGAATCCGGTGGCACTTTTGGAACGCTAGTCAAATCAATGCGGACGGCGATAAACAGACGTGGTTGGCGAACTATTTCAAAGGAAACAATCGGTTTCATCGGTTTGGCGATGACGATAACGAGCTTTGGGAGACCCGGAGGGCGTCGCTGGATTTCTTTGATAAAAACGGAATTCCGGGGCGCATTGGCACCTGTTTGGATGGAAGTAAGTCCTCGCTGGATTTATCCAACCCTCTTTTTTGGAAAAACGCCAAAGAGCATATTGCGCAAGTGGTCAAAGCATACCGAAACCACCCCAGCATCATGATGTGGTCTTTAGGGAATGAGGTGATATTTAGTGCTGCAAAAAAAGGCGACAAAGGTCTCGCGGGTGAAATGGAAAAGAAAGTTGCTGAGTTGACGGATTTTCAAAAAAAGATCGATCCAACACGGCGCGGTTTTTTTGATGGTGACGGCTCGCTAGGTGGGTTGATCGATATGAATTGTCAGCACGATTCTATCGTGAGAGGGGATGGGTTTCCCGCTAGCGCGTATAAGTATTTAACCTGCAAGCGGGCAATCTTGCCGCGCGAAAAACTGAGCAGCTCCGAGCGGTATCGTTGGAACGAAAAAATGCCGTTGCTTTTAGGCGACATCTGTTTTTACGGAGGAAATACGGATAAAGCCGGATGGATCGGCGGCCCCGAAACGTTTCGGGGCGAGAGGGAGGCGAGTTCCGGATATGAAACGTTCGTGCGAATCGTTTCAGAGGGCGCACGCTTTCAAGACGTCACCGCAACCTGCCCAGAAATGGCAACCCCCGGAGAGGGTATGCAGAAAGCTTGGTCGCGTCGCGCCGCACTCGTTCGAGAGCACACCTCCCTCTTTTTCTCCAATACAGAGTTAAAGCGAACCGTTCGTATTTTTAATGACGGACGTGACGCAGATCCATTGACCCTGAAATGGAAACTCGTATTCGATGGCGCCACCGTGGACGCAGGCGAAAAAACATACACCATCGCGCCCGGTCATTGGGAAGAGGACATCATCGCATCAACCCTCCCCGTCGCAACCGACCGAATCGACGGCTTTCTTTCTCTGGAACTGTTCGCAAAAGGGACGCTGGTTTTTCAGGATCAAAAAGAGGTCTCTGTCATTTCAAATACCCCCGCCATCGAAAAACTAACCAAAAAAACCCTCTGCGTTTACGATCCTGAAAAAAACGTATCGACCTGGCTGGATGCGAAAAAACAACCCTACACCGCCATCACCCACCTCAATCAAATCCCTCCATCGGCTCGGGTTCTGCTTATTGGTAACGACGGACTACCAACCCCCAAAGTGTTTAGAACCAAAAAATCAACCCGCTTCGGAGTTCGCCCCGAAAGCGAAACACTCAAAACATTTGTCGGCGAAGGAAATATCGCCATCATCCTAGAACAGCAACGACCGCTGGTGGACACCGAGCTACCGATCGACAACACAACCATCGAGGCAAAACAAAGGGCCCATCCGGACGCGATCAAAAAGAAGTTTGACCGCGAAGCTGGCTTTTCTGGCTCGATCGCATTTCCTGTCGCCACGATTCATCCCATCCTGAAAAACCTACAAACAAGCGATTTCTTTACATGGCATGGCGAAAACGATTATGCCTTCAAAACCGCATACGCCACCCCAAAAAGCGGCGTCCGCTCACTCGTTCAAGCCGGCGACATGCTCGACCTCACCCTCCTGATGGAAGTCCCGTTCGAAAAAGGGCGCTATCTCCTCTCGCAGCTTCTCATCGGTTCAAAGCTCGGTGTCGAACCCGCCGCCGATCACTTGCTTCATAACGCCCTCGTCTGGGCCAGCGAAAAAGCCCGCACGAACCCCGCAAAAATTGCCGGCGTCGTCGATCGCCCGCTAGGGAAATTTCTTCTCGAAACCGGGCTAGAAATAACGTGGGAACAAGACATAACCGTCGCACTGCAAACCGACGCAGATGCATTGGTGATCGAAGCCAAACCCTCATTCGTCAACTATCTCGCAATGCACCCAGACGACGTAAACGCCTATTTCGACCGAGGCGGATGGATCATGCTTGCCGGGCTAACAACCAACGGAATTCCAGGGTTCGACCGACTCGTCGGAGGCGAGCACGCCCTTCGGGACTATGGTGTCGAACGAACCGTGCTCAACCACCGTAACGATCCCCTCCTCCTCGGAATCTCCGATCGCGAAATCAAACAAAACTCACTTCGACAAACCGATCGAGCTGCGGGAACATACGCCCCTTCAAGCAACCTCTTCTTCAGCGTCATCGAAGAGATAGATCCAGTCGTCCCCGCGCCAGGCAGTATTGAACCTCGAACAACCCCCATTTACCTTTCCAGCCCCATCGGACTCGCGAAATACCCGATTGGAAACGGTGGAATCCTCCTCAACCAAATTGACTACCTTGACGACGACGGCGTCACACCGCCTGGACGCCGTGGCAGAAAAGCCGACCAAGGCAACCGATCCAAAAAACTCACTCTATTTGGAAACCTCCTCCGAAACATGGGAGAAAACTAAACCCTATGAAAAAAATCATCCCCCTCCTCATTCTAGCGGCATCCGTCTGCGCAGAGACTCCGCTACCGCCCGCGTCCCAAATCCTCGCCGCCGCCCGCGCCCAACTTCCGCCGTACCCAGTTTCAATGACTGGAACCCTAAAAGAACGCGCCCCGAACGGATTTATCAAAACCGTATCCGTCGAAATGGATCTCAACTGGCACGCCACCCCGCCCCAAGCGACCTATCGAATCAGCGACCCCAAAAACGACCGTTTCCAAACCTTGGAAATCCAATGGTTGGAAACCGGCCCCGTTTTCCAATGCTCGGAAAACGGACAAGCGGTCACAAACTTCAATCCGCACGCCGAAATTCAAAACCTCGGCGTCACCTGGGCCGACCTAAGCTTCTCCTTCCTCTGGAGCACCGACGCCAAAACCGAAGAAATCAAAAAGAGATTTGGGAAAGACAAATACAAACTAACCATCCCCCGCCCCGGCGGAAACACCCTACTCCTCTGGGTTGAAAAAGAGACCGGACGCATGACAAGAGCCGAAGAAATGGATCCAAACGGAGTGCGGCAAAAAGTAATCGACATCAAAAGCGTTCAAAAATTCGACACCCTTTGGATGGCGAAAGACATCGACATCATCCGCCCCCAGCAAGGTCGCCACACCTCGCTTCG
>JAOZMQ010000279.1 GCA_029934195.1 Candidatus Cloacimonadota bacterium
TTGGCTAAAATGCTGGTATAAAAGGTGTTAGAGATCTATAGCATTTCTTTAACACACTAACCCCTTACAAAAGTGAGTAAGGGTACAGCGATAAGCACGTGGGCTTGTCACTAGTCTCAAAGCAACCTTGCTTCAATAACTCTGTAGCCGACAGAGTTATGATGGTGAGGTTGAAGTCAATGCACGAGGTCTTTGGGCCTCAACTACCTATCGGAGTAAGTTAATGAGGGGGGACGCCTTATTCGCTTTAGTTTTTCGGTTACGTCCTAAGTCTCCTTACTTCAATGAACCGGGGTTTGGAGATGGCAATAAATTGGGTGATGGTTCATTTATGTTGTCGGGGTCCTGGAAAACCCGAAACCTCTAAGTAATTCCCACTACGGATAACCAGGTTGTAGACTTCTGATGGGTTCAGGTGTCGCTGTAAAACTGTCTTGGAGGACCCAAGCTGACTTGTGCTGTGTGTGATAGTGCCCCTCACACTCTCAAGTTAGTCTCCACCTTTATGTTGGGTTATTCTATACGGTACCTGGTCTAGTCCCAGCTGGATCACCACACACCTCCTGGCTTATAGGAGGGCAACCAACATCCTCAGCGGGTGCTCTGTAAACTGACGGTTGTGCTGTCGGGCTTCGCTTCCTCTATAGTCTCTTGCGAAGCCCGACAGCATCTCTCAATGATTTTAGCCGAAAGGCGATTATGACAGTGACTCCTGTCTATAAAAGCACTTGAGTCCCGGGTTGCTCCGGGACTCAAGTGCACCCCACTTACGGGGGAGTCAAACTGCATCTACTCGGTCACCCCTGGGTAGAAGCTTTTAACTAAATAAGGGGTGAAGATCAAGGAGCTATGTCATGAAAAAATTACCAAAAGTTACTTACTATACACCATCTGATGTCCAAATGGACGTGCTGTCGCAATGGCTTGCGGAGCGCGAGTTCCATGTGCCGGGCGTGGAAGATCTGTTGCCATCCAGCGAGGTCGACCCAGCATTGAGCGTTCCAACGCATCCGTATGATTCGGAGTTGGAGGCTGGGCAAATCCGGCTTGCGGCACCCGCCGGCTCGAGGGCGGGTTTTGATTTTCTTTATTTTGCTGTTCTGAAGAAGTGGGATGGTGATACGTGGCTTGTAGCCCCTTTTAGTCGTTATTCTGTCCCCGCTATTCCTGGGGAACTTGCGATAAAGCGCGACGATACGTGGTTGCGTGCGGCGTGTTTGTGGAATGCTCGAACGGTTCCGGCGGCGACACTTCAGAGGTCGTGGGTGGATGCGGTTTTGACGGAGGCGGAGCAAGCGGATTTGTGGTCGGTTTTCCGTCATGTGATGACGGGCGAGACGCTTGTCTCTAAGCTCTTGGATCGGGTTGGCGCGCGTGTTGTTAAGGCGGATGATCCGCGTGTTGAGTATCAGAGAGAAGAGGTTCTTCGGATGAATAGATTGCAGGGTCCGATGGATGATTAGCCAGCACAGACCTAAGCAAGTCATTAAACTGCTTACCACTTTGAAAGACAGTGACTCCTGTCTATAAAAGCACTTGAGTCCCGGGTTGCTCCGGGACTCAAGTGCACCCCACTTACGGGGGAGTCAAACTGCATCTACTCGGTCACCCCTGGGTAGAAGCTTTTAACTAAATAAGGGGTGAAGATCAAGGAGTTATATCATGAGAGAAACAATTGAAGCTGCTATTAAGAAACACTTACATCACGAACCAACTACCTTATCGGCAATCACCGATGAGATAGAATTATCCCTCCACTCAAGTGAGTGGTGGGAGCAGGAACTCTGGAGCGCCGTGGAGACGGCGTGCGAAGGGATCGCAGTACATCTACGGTCCCAGGGGTTTTCAGGCGATCGAGCCTGGGGAGAATGCCCGTGCTGTGGGAAAAAGCGGACGTGGTCAGCGAACCCAGAATATGAGTTAATGTGGGACTCCTGCGCGATTCAGCGCAGGGGTATCTGTGAGTGTGGACGCCGAGTCCGCTTGGACTTATGGTAGGAAGATGATGGAAAAGACAGTTTGGACCCACGCGGGTCCTGCGCACATGGACGATTTCCTGAGCTGCTGCTTGATAGCAGCCTGGGAAGTCGAAAATGCGGAGTGTGAGTTTCGGATTATTCGGTCGAATAACAACACCCCCGCTGACGTCGTTGTTGACGTTGGTGGGGAATACGACCCTGCGAGGGGTCGGTTCGACCACCACCAGCTGGACAAGGCTGGGAACGGGGTGTGTAGTTTACACTTAGTATCTAAGGCCCTGGGTTTGGACCTCAGTCCGTTCCCGTGGGCAGAGGTCTGCGGGATCCTCGATTGCGGGGACCTCACCAAGCGCAAGCCCTTGAACCCAGCGGCTTGGGGCGGGAATCCGCTGATCCGGTTCGCATTGGACTGGTTCAGTAGCGTTGGGGAGATCCGCTACCTGGCAAGTGATGGGTCTCCTGATCAACTCATGGACCTCTTGGTCCAGGTAGGGGTCAAGATACTCCGTGAGTGCGCGGAGTTCCAAGAGTCAGTTGATATTATTTTGAATCGAAAGATTCAGAACAATGTCGCTGACGGGCGCGGGATTTCGTCGTTTGCTGCGACGAACGCAGTCGGTGAACGTACCGACGTAGAGTTTATGGTCGTCACAGGACGTGAGCCTGGAACGATCAATGTCCTGAAAAAAGGACAGACTCCACTACCAGAGAGCGTCACAGCTCTATCGACGTTCACTCACCCCGCAGGGTTCATGTCGGTCATTAAGGAAAGTGATTTTTCTTTCGACCTCTTCTAACCCAACAGACCTAAGCAAGTCACTAAACTGCATAAAACAGCTATCCTAGTGCTGAAGAACTAGGCTAACCATAGCAACTAAAGGAGACGCTATGAAGTACACAGGACAACATGTCCTTGTATACGACCCGACATCTGGGTCTATTAACCCTAAATAGGGGTTATGTATCTTGGGAGGAAGCCCCGAGGCGCAAATAGTAAACGCGTACTAAACAGCACTATGACTAGGTGCAAAGGAGTTTACTGAGTCCCCAATTTCAGGAGTTAGGTTACCATTTACCCTAACTCCTAAAGCCCCCATGACAACCACTTATTCCTTTTAGGTTGCGATGGGACACGGATCACCCCTCCTAGGCGAGCTTAGGAGTGTCTCTGTAGTATCAGCTCTGTGGTGTCAGAGTGTAGTCAAACCAACCTCTGGGGTCGCTGTTGTCGTCAACCCTAGCTAGTGCGTACCCGTACTGCCTAAACAATTCCTACCTGAGGGTAGCGATTCTGTAATTAGCCTCCCGGTGTTGGCGGGGGGTTAGTTACACCTATTTTCTTTTTTAGCCCACAAAGCTTTTGGAACACGTTCCGAAACTCTTAGGGAGCTTTTGCTTGAAGTTCTTAGGGTTCCTAGGTACACTCCTTACAACCTTAGCTGATAGGAACATCATGCGTACTCTTTTTTTAGCCCTCATAACTTTTATAGCATTCTCTTGTTTAGCAGAATATAACTTCTCTACTACTGTAGGTAGTTCTAGTACTACCATCTCTCCAGCTAGCGGTACAACTCCTAGAGTTGCTTCTACTGGTGATAGTGTAGCATTGGGCGATGTAGTTGATTTTGACGGACTTGCTTACTTAGCTTTAGAGGCAGGTACAGTAACCATAGCACCTACTGGGCAAGTCGAGACTGTTACAACTCCTAAGTTGCGTCTATGCCGACTAGAGCGCGGGCGCCTTGCTCTAAGAAAACTTGTTATTTTTGAAGCAGTAACTGGGGATATTTGGTGGACTGTAGGTGCTGGGGATGCTGCAGTAGGTAAAGGGATTCGACTGAACGAAGGTGAACGTATGTGGCTTGGGGCTCCAGGTGCTCTAAAAGCTATCTCTACTAGTGGTGCTGTTATTGTAACCCAGGAGCTCTTTCAGTGATTAAACGACTATTAATAACTATGATGCTCTGCGGGAGCTGTTATGGGATAGAGTTCGGAATCGGCTCTAGTGCTGGAGGTGGTGGTGGTGGAGGTGATATTAGTGCAATCCAAGCCGATATTGATCAAAATGAGATTGATAGCGATGCTGCTGATGCTGTGTTAGCTGCTGCTATTGACCTACTACAACCCGCTACTATCTCAAATTCATTTGTTACAGTGTCCGGGACCTCTATTGATGGGGATTATTTGTTTGATAGTATGTACTCTGGCAAACCTTCATTTGTGCTAGAAGGTACTGCAGGGAATCTGTATTACGATGATACTGCTGCTGGTTGGGTACTGTCTCAAGGTATGGGGAATACTTATACCAATACATCTACTGAGTATACGCCTACATCTACTGAGTGGTATCAGTTTGGGAGTTTAGTGTCTGGAGTAACTACTGAGTATAACGGAGTAGGCCCTGAGGCTAGTAATGCTGGGAACTTAGATGAGGTTTTGGCTGGAGGTAACACTTCCACTAACACAATGCAGGTAGGGTTTGGTACAGGGACTAACTCTTTTGCAGGAACTTTTATAGCAGGTACTGACACTCGAGTAGTACGGCAAGATTTGACTGGGTTTGCTGTGTTGGATGTACAAGGTACTACCACTAACATTGAGTTCTATGTTCATGAAGCTACAAATGGCACTTGGGATATTGACATGTGTAGCAA
>JAOZMQ010000280.1 GCA_029934195.1 Candidatus Cloacimonadota bacterium
TATTTTAAAAACTGGGGTCATTTTAAAATCTATGAGGTCAGGTGTTCTGAACTTTCTGTAAAAACTAAGGGTCGGGAGTTCTTATTTGGAATAGTCTCCATCATCCACGAATTTAGTCAAATTAAATTCCCTTGACAAATTTATTACAATAATATGCAAATTCTTTCATTAAATTATTAATAAGGAATATGCATGCGAGATAAAAGAAAACTAAGTAAGTTAATCCATAATTGGGGAATTGTTTTTATATTAGCATTTTCTGGAGTAATTATTGTAGCCGGTTCATATTTTGGTTTACGAAACACAAGAATTCGTTATAATGAAATATCGACAATTGTTATAAATCAACAAAAAGAACTTCTAAAAAGTCAGGTTGAAAGTGTTGTAAGCACAATAAATTATGAAAAAAATACAATTGAGAAATCAGCAAATGAACAGGTAAAAAAAGAAGTTAATAAAGGGTACTTAATTACTGAAAATCTGTATAATAAATATAAAAGCAAGAAAAGCAAATCTGAAGTTATTCAATTAATAATGGAAGCTCTTAGACCAATTCGCTTCAATAATGGTAATGGATATCTTTTTAGTAATGATCTTGATGGAAATGTCCTTTTATTTCCTACAATACCGGCTTATGAAAAATCCAATATTCAAAATTTACAAGATAGTAAAGGAAAATATGTTGTATTAGAGCAGAACAAAATTTGCAAAGAAAAAGGAGAGGGATTTGTAATTGGCTATTGGCCTAAACCAGGTTTTGATAATAAGATAGGATTTAAAAAAATATCATTTATAAAATATTTTGAACCATATAATTTTTATATTGGAGCTGGTGTATATCTTGATGAAGTTGATGAAAAAATTAGAAATAATCTACTTGAAACTATTAGCAATATACGATATGGTTCTGATGGATATATTTTTATTAATCGGTTAAATGGAGATGCTTTAGTCTCAAATGGGAAAAAACTTTCAGGGAAAAAAAAATTGTGGGAAGAGTTTGATGAGAATCCCCAAAAGGTAGAAGCACTTTTTAAAAAGGAATTTAATGCTGCGATGAAACCAAACGGTGATTTTATAAACTATACATGGCATAAATTAACAAATAGCAATAAAGAAATTTCTAAAATTTCTTTTATCTACGGTATTCCTGAATTTAATTGGCTGATAGGAGCTGGAGTTTATCTTGATGAAATTGAGATTGAATTAAGAAAATTGAAAGCAGAAACTAAACGAACCATACTAATTCAAATGTTTTTTGTTTTGTTGGTAACTCTAATAGTTATTGTTGCTTTTCTATTACTTCTTAAAAAAATGAACAAAAAAATCAATAAAGATTATCAGCAATTTCACGCATTTTTCCATAAAGCTTCTTCTTCTAACGAACTCATAGATATTTCAAAGATACGATATAAAGAATTTGAATCTTTAGCGGAAAATGCAAATAAAATGTTGCAAGAAAAAATTGCAGATAAACAGGATATTTTAAAAGCAAAAGAGCATCTTCTTGTTACTATTCGTTCAATTGGAGATGCTGTTATAACGACTGATGAGAAAGGAAATGTGGACTTTCTAAATAATATTGCAGAAAGATTAACCGGTTGGAGAAATCAAGAAGCAAAAGGTAAAAATTTACCGGAAATTTTCAATATTATCAAGTCCGAAAATAGAGAGATTGCTGAAAATCCTGTACAAAAAGTATTTGAATCCAAAAAAATTGTTGAACTTGCTAATCATACAATTCTTATTTCAAAGAATAAAACAGAGTATCAAATTGCTGACTCTGCTGCACCAATTAAAGATAACGAAGGTAAAATTCTCGGTGTTGTTTTAGTTTTTCGAAATGTTACAAAAGAATATAAAATGCAAAGAAATTTGATTGAAAGCGAAAAAGAGTATAAAAGTATTTTGGAAAACATGATTGATGGATACTATAGATCAGATAAAGACGGGAATGCAATTTTGTTAAGTCCATCTGTTGAAAAAATTCTTGGATTTAATCTGAAGGAGATGATAGGAAAAAAAATCTCATTATTTTATGCTAATCCACAAGAAAGAGAAAAATTTTTAGAGAAAATTAAAAAGTATGGAAGTGTTGAAAATTATCCTGCCGAGTTTAAAAAGAAAAATTCAAAAAATATATTTATTGAAACTAATTCTAAAATTTATTATGATGAAAATGGTGAATATGCAGGGGTTGAAGGAACATTTCGAGATGTGACAGAAGAAAATAAACTGAAAAAGAAACTTGTTGAAAATGAAAGAAACTACCGTTTAATTACAGAAAGTTCTCCTGATTTCATTAGTAAATTAGATTTAGAAGGAAATTTTATCTATTCTAATTCTGCTCGAAATTCCTTTGGATTTACAAAAGATGATCTAATCGGAAAATCAATATATGATTTCATTTCTCCAATCGAAGCTGAAAAACTTAAACAACAACAAATTCATCTTATAAAAAATCCTGAGGATATTAAAAAACCGATTTTCTTAAATTTCAAAGATAAAGAAGGTAAATGGCATTTTTTACAATGTAATGGAAATTTTATTTTGGATGAAAATGGTTTACCAGAAGCATTTCTAATAATTTCAAGAGATATTACCGAACAAAAGAAGTCACAACAAGAAATCCGTAAACTATCAAAAGTTGCAGAATCAACAAATCAATCTGTAGTGATCTCTAAATTGAGCGGAAAAATTGTTTATGTGAATCAAACACTATTAAAATTACTTGGATGGACTAATGAGAAGGAAGTCTTAAAAAAATCATTATTACTCTTTTGTGATAAAGAAAGTAAGATAAAAATAAATGAAATAATTAATCCAATTTTATTATCTAAAGGTTCTTATAAAGGGGAACTTACTTTTATCCGAAAAAATAAAACGACTTTCCCCGGAGAATTATTCAGCTCAGTAATTTTAGATGATTCCGGTAAACCAGAATATTTTCTTACCTTATTTAGCGATATAACCGAAAGAAAATTGCATGAACAAAAACTCAGAGATAATCTTAATCAATTTGAAATAATAAATGCAAATACACCAAGTATTGTATGGAAATTTGATATTGATAATGACGGTAGATTTATAAATTCTTATATCTCCAATGTTGTTAATGAATTGCTCCTCTTGCCAAAAGGTACTATAGATAATAACTTTGATAAACCTTTCCAATATATTAAAAAAGAATATTATGAGAAAATCATTCAGACAATTGAGAATGCGGTTGCAAATCCACATAAAATAGTTGAGATTGATTTCGAAGTAATCAAAGGTGATGGAAAAACTGCTTGGTTTAGAACAAAAGCAAGAGTACGGATTGAGAATAACCTGACAACTATTTTTGGATCTACTATTGATATTACTCAGCAAAGGATAAATGATAGAGAGCTTCAGAAAGTGGAAAATCTTAAAAGTATCGGAACTCTTGCCGGCGGTATTGCTCATGATTTCAATAATATCCTTACTGGAATCTATGGAAATGTTTCATTAGCTGAAATAAAAATGGGTAAAGATCATCCAAGTTATAAATACCTTCTCGAAACAGAAAAATCTATAAACAGAGCTACAAAACTTACAAAACAGCTTCTTACATTTTCAAGAGGAGGAGCTCCTATAAAAAAAGATATTAACTTGCAGAAGCTAATAATGGAAACAGTATGCTTTGACTTAACCGGAAGCAATGTAAAACCTATTTTTAATTTTGCTGATAATCTTAAGAGTGTAAAAGTTGATGAAGGTCAAATTCAACAAGTTTTTTCTAATCTTACAATAAATGCAAATCAAGCATCTCCAGAAGGTGGACATTTATTTGTTACATTGGAAAATTCATATATAAATGAAAACGAAATTACAGGTTTAAAATCTGGTGATTATCTAAAAATTATTGTTCAAGATGAAGGAACAGGAATTGAACAAAAACATCTTGATAAGATTTTTGACCCGTATTTTACAACTAAAAAAACTGGAAACGGACTTGGTTTGGCGACTACTTATTCAATAATTCAAAAACATAATGGACATTTGAAAATTGAATCCGAAATTGGTAAAGGAACAACATTTACTATTTATCTTCCAGCATCAAAAATTCAAACAAATATAGAAGGGAAATCTATAACAAATATAGTTTATAGTAATAAAAAACCAGCGAGAATTCTCGTAATGGATGATGAAGAAATTATTCTTTCATTATCAACTAAAATGCTTGAAGTCTTGGGTTATCAAACTGATACGGCAGTCGATGGATTAGAAGCTATCAAAAAATATAAAGAATCACTTGAAACCGGATATCCGTTCGATATAATTATTATGGATTTGACAATTCCTGGTAGTATGGGTGGAAAAAAAGCAGTTCAACAAGTTCTAAAAATTAATCCTGAAGCAAAAGTTATAGTTTCCAGCGGATATTTTAGTGATAATTCGATGGATGATTATCAAGAATTTGGTTTTAAACAAATGATTGAGAAACCTTTTACTATCGCAAGATTAAAAGAAATTATACAAAAAGTGTTGAATAATTAGTACCTGACTGAATATAATTAAACCACATGCTTCCACAAGCTTTTCACAAAATATTTATTTCTTATGTGTGTAAGCTCGTGAAAGAGTGTGGTTATATTTAAAATTCT
>JAOZMQ010000024.1 GCA_029934195.1 Candidatus Cloacimonadota bacterium
AGCAAGTCCAGCATAGGCACTTCCCATTCCAGTGGCTCTTGCAGAATAATGGATTTTCAGAAAATTGAATCCATTTGTACCAGCATTATCGCTTATTCCAAATAATTGTGTTATTCCAAAAATGATACACAATAATATTATCAATCTAAATTTCATTTTCTATCTCCTGCAGTATTCTAAATATTTCATTACAACTTTTTGAATCAATCATTCTTTGACGATTTTTTTCAAGTCTTAAAAAATTAGAAACTGATTTTAGTATTTTTAAATATTCATTTTTCTTTGATTCCGGTATTGCAAACATAAAAATAATATTAACCGGTTCATCGTCAATCGCCATAAATTCCAAATCTCTGTCAAGTATATATACAAGGACTTTCAATTCTTTGACAAAAGAACCTCGTCCATGTGGTAAGCCGATTCCTCTACCAAAGCCGGTTGACATAATGGCTTCTCTGTCAAAGATAGATTTTGAAAATGCTGAAACATCCTCAAAAATTTCTTCCGAATTGAGTGTTTTAATCATGTCATCGAAACATTCGTTTTTATTGTTAAAATGTTTATTAATTTTAATTAATTTCTCTAAAAAAAAGTTCATTCTTAACTCTCAATGTAATTTTTTTTACCACAATATTGCTGATGGATGGTGTAAAATAAAAGCACAAGTGCTAAATTCTGGATTCAATAATCCACCGTCTGTCATTTCAATTCCAATTCTTTTTGCATCCAATAATTCGAGTGCTTTCTTCTGCTCAAAAATATCCGGACAACAATTATATCCAAAACTATATCTTGCTCCTTGATATTTCTTTTTAAAGCTATCCTCTGGTTTTCCACTTTCTTTATGAGAAATTCCCATTTCTTTACGAATTTTTGAATGTGCATAATCAGCCAAAGCTTCTGTCATTGCTGAACAAAATCCATACCACAAAAAATAATCTTGGAATTTATCCTTTTTTTTGAGTTGGTGAGCAAAGTCAACTGCTTTATTACCTATTGTCACAATTTGTAATGCTGATAAATCATTTCTTGGCGCTTCCTTTTTTCTAATAAAATCTGCAATAGATAAAAATGGTTTATTTGAGCTATGAGGAAAATTAAAAACAATGCTCTCTTTTTCAGGTTCAATTTCACAATCCAAAGTCCCGCATGCATAAGAAATTTTTGGATTCTTTATAAATAAGGAAACTGTTTCTTTATCAGAACGAGAACTAAAATATCCGTACAAAAATTTTGGTTCAAAATATTCTTTTCCCCATTTTTTCATTTTTCCAAGATTCATTTCTGCAAATTTTCTCATTTTTTTATCAGAAGCAAGTTCATTTGCTTTCAATTGCCATTGTGAATAAAACAAAAATCGCTTATTTAGCCATTGTGATAATTCCTCAAAATTAACCGTACAAATCTCTGATTTTCCATAAAAAGGAGGAATTGGAATGGGATTATCCATTGGGAAATTCATTTTTTTATAATGCTTTTTACTTTCTTTATTTCCCTTTAAAGGGACAGTTTCTTTTCCTTTTTCATAAGTTGAAGACATCAAATTATTAACAGCTTTGAGACCTGCAAAAGCATCCTTTCCATAAATAACTTTTCCACCATAAACAGGTTGCAATTCTTCATTGACAAATTTTTCTGAGAGAGCAGCACCTCCACAAAGAACTGGAATATCAATATTATTTTCTTTTAGAAAAATCAAATTATCCTTCATTTTCATTGTGGATTTTATTAGTAAAGCACTCAGTCCAAGACAATCTGGCTGATAAGTTTTTATTCCTTGCAAGATTTGTTGAGCAGTTTGTTTCACTCCAAGATCAATAATCTCGCAACCATTATTACTCAAAATTATTTCTACCAAATTTTTTCCAATATCATGAACATCACCTTGAACTGTTGCCAAAAGGACTTTTATTTTTTTACTTTCATCTTTTTTTTCTATAAATTGTTCAAGATAATTAACAGATTTTTTCATCACTTCCACAGATTTTAAAACAAAAGGTAATTGCATTTTACCGGAATCAAAAAGGTTACCAACTTCTTGCATTGCCTTCAATAAAAAATCATTGATAATTGATAGTGGATTAAATCTTTCCAAAAGATTTTCAAGAATAATTTCTAATTCTTTGACACTTCCTTTAATAACATTATTAATCAATTTCTTCTCATCACAAAGATTTTCAGAAATTTCTGTTTCTACGAAAGTGACTTTAGAATATTTTTCAGCAAGAATCAAGAGTGGATCATAATTTTCCTTCTTTTTATCATAAATTAGATCCATACACAATTTTGTTGCATCATCAGGAATTTGAGAAAGTGGGATAATTTTTGTTGCATCAATAATCGCTGCATCAAGTCCATTTTTTACGCATTCATTGAGGAAAACAGTATTCAACATTTGTCGTGTTTTTTTCTTTAAACCAAAAGAAATATTACTAACTCCCATAATTGAAGCAACTTGGGGATAGAGTTTTTTTGCGGATTTTATAGAAATCAAAGATTCTATGGCTGCATCACGATAATTCTCTTCACCTGTTCCGAGAGTAAAAGTTAAAAAATCAAAAAATAATTTATCTTTTGAAACTCCAATTTTCTCTGATAAATTTACAAACCGAGTCAAAATTTCAATTTTCTTTTTGGAATCTTTTGCCATTCCTTCTTCATCAATGGCAAGACAAATTAAAAAAGCTCCGTATTCTTGGCAAAGTTCAAGATATTTTATAACATTTTGATCACCGTCTTCAAAATTTGTGGAATTTATAATAGGGTTTCCGGCACAATTCATTAAAGCTTTCTCTACAACCTCCGGAGAAGTGCTGTCTATCATTATTGGAATTTGAAGTGATTTATTGAGAAGATGAGAAAAAATATTCATATCTGCTGATTCATTGCGATCAATAGTCGCCAGACAAATATCGACAAGATGTGCACCACTGTTTTGCTGTTCAATTGCAGATTCCAACATCAGATTCCAATTCTCTGCTTTAAGTAATTTTCGGAATTTTTTGCTTCCGTTAGTATTTGTTTTTTCGCCCACCAATAAGGGTTTAGGATTTACATTTATTGCCTGAGGATTATATAATGATGTCAGTGAATTAGTAAATCTAAAATCTCGCATTACAATTTTTTGCTGTGAAATTTCTTCTGAAAGAGCTTCAATAAAATCATAAGTTGTTCCGCAACATCCGCCGACAATATTTACACCAAAATCTTTTGAAAACCCGCTTACTTGCTTTGCAAATTCTTGTGCTGTCAAATCATAAGAAAGTTTACCATCGACAACTACCGGTAATCCTGCATTTGGTAAAACAGAAATATATTTTGGACTGAAATGAGATAAAGTTCGGACATATTCTTTCATGTTTTGCGGTCCGGTTCCGCAGTTTAATCCCAAAACATCTACAATTTGCATTGAACCAAAAGTCCCGATAATCGTCATCATATCGGAGCCCAAAAGCATTCGACCATTTTCTTGCATTGTCACTTGTACGATAACTGGAAGTTTAATCTTTTTTTCCTTGAAAACTCGATAAACAGCAGAAAGTGCTACTTTAATTTGTAGCATATCTTGAGTTGTTTCAATTTGTAACATATCAACGCCACCATCGATCAATCCTTCAACTTGTTCAATATAATAATTTCTTAGAGAAGTGAAATCTATCTGTCCGAGAGATGGAAGTTTTGTGCCGGGTCCCATTGAACCAGAAGCAAATCTTGGTTTATCTAATGTTGAAAAATCTCTTGCAATGCTTTTTGCAAGTTTAGCAGCTTTGTAATTTATCTCGTAAGATTTGTCTGACAAATTATATTCCTGTAAAACTAAACCGATTCCACCAAAAGAATTTGTCTCAATTACATCTGCACCTGCTTTAAAGAAATTAGCATGAATTTCTCCAATTACTTCTGGCTTAGAAAATAGTAGCCATTCGTTACAACCATCGTGACCTTTAAAGTCATCTGGATTCAAATTATATTTCTGTATGGAAGTTCCCATTGCTCCATCAAATACCATGATTTTCTCTTTAAGAATATCCAAAAAATTATTCATATAAAACTCCTAATATTATCAAAAAAAGATACTTCTAATCTAAAATAAAATCAGTTATTTTAATGAGTTATTTTTGGCAAGGAAATATATGAGTCTGTTTTATTAAAGCTATAAGTATTCTTTATTGACAGAACAAATCCATTCTAAGATTTTGAATATTTCCCAAAGCTTTAAATTTTTATTACTTTTTTTAGAATCAGATTCCATAGTTGGTATCTGACGAAAAAGGCCTTTTTAACTCTGAAGAAAATGAAGTTAATGAAAAAGATTAATTGGAAAATTATTTATTATCTATCTTCATAGAAAGGACATTCTTGTAGCCTAATGCTCTATCTTTGGGTAAAATGAAAAGAGTAGTAAGTTGCAGAGTTACGACATCACAAAGAGTGGGACAAAAATTTGTTTTCGTTCAAACACTAAGTTAATAATTTATAATAATGGAGATTAATTGAGAAGACGAAAATGGCTACTGATTATTGTCAGTTTCTTATTTATCATAAATATTGGATTTTTTTCAGCTGTTAAGTTGGGTAAGTTAGACCGGCTGCTACAACATCATATTTCAGCTTTTATCTCTGAATCAATAAATGCAGAAACATCAATTGAAAAAATCGCTTTCAACGATACTCAATTAAATATTTCTAACATAAAAATTCTCTCTAAAGATAAACTCTTTGATGTTAATATTGAGCAAGTATATATCAGTTACAATCTTTTGAAAATGATTGTTTCCGGTTTTAAAATGAACTCATTTGTAAATGAAATTCAAATATTTAATCCGCAAATTAACTATTTCATTCGGTCGAAAAAAAATAAAAACAATAAAAAATTTGTATTGCCTAAGTTACCGGAATTGTCTCAATACTTTAAGAAAATGCAAATTTCAGATGGATTCATTACTATAAAATACGAATCAAATAAATTCAATATTGAGGAACAGATTAGCAATATTGATTTTAAAATTTATCACAAAGCCAAAAAAAGTATTGCTGAGTTAAGTTCCACTATAAACAATTCCGAACTATCCGGAACAATAAGTATAGAAGATGGAGAGATTATCAATTTAACTTCTAATATAAAGAATTATTTCCCACAGAATTTTTCTATAAGGAACGTTAACCGATTAGATTTTTCTTTGGATTGTTCTTTAGATTATGATAATAAAAATGGCTTTCTCTGTAAAACTAAGATAAAAGATATTGAGACTAAAATTAAGAATATTCCCATTAAGGCTGATTCAATTTTAATCGAAGGAAATTTTGAGAAATTGCAAATACTAACAAATAATTTAATTATAGACCAACAAATTGCAAAGCTAACAGGAAATATTACAAATCCATTTTCAAAGAATAATGTCCTTGATTTAGAAGCAACAGGAATTTTTAATATTCAAGACTATATTAAAAAAGTTCAAGGAATTATTGATGTCAATACAAACATAAAAGGGACTTTTTCAGAACCGATTGCAGAGGCATATTTTGAGTCTAAATTTGTTTCGTATGCAAAACAAAATTTTAGTAATATTAAAATAAACGCTGAATATAAAAATAAATATGTAGATATTATTAAAATCGGAGCCATTTGGAATAACAATTATGCCGAAGGAAATGGTTTTTATGATATTGGTAAAGAATTGAAATTATTTGCACATAATCCTGAATTTATTTGGGATGATGGATACAATAAAGCAATAGGTGAAGTCGATGGTTGTTTTCAAGTAATAGGAACTAAACTTTTTGCTGAAGTAAATATTTCCAATGCTAAATATGAAAATGATTTTTTTATGATGGATAATCTAAATGCAAAAGCTTCTATGAAAGAAAAAGATGTTTTTTTTTCAATGATAAGTCCAGATGATGATTTTGAAATTGATCTTAAAGGTAATATCTCGGGATTAACATCTCAAAATAAAATTATACTTAAAAGATTCAATCCCAATAAATATTTGAAAAAAACTCTAATTGACAATATGCCGATTTTTAGTGGGAAAATCAATACAATTGCTAATTTTAACAACATTATTTTAACTTCTTCTTTGCGAATATTTGACAAAAAATATGGTATTTTTGACGGTAATTTTTATACAGATTTTGTTTTAGATTTTCTGCATAATCGTTCGTTATTTCATTTTCGTACTAATAATGGAAAATTCAATTTTGAACCTTTTTCAATAAATATGATGTTGAATGGCGATTTAGATAAAATATCTACTTCATTTTGTAAAATAAATGATGATATTGATCTTGATCTTTGGGTAAGCAGACAACCAAAATTTGAGTTTGGTTCTTCGATAAAAGGAAAAAATCTAAACATTCAGAATTACTTAAAATATGTTATGGAATACTCCGAAGTTAAAAAATTAGAAGGAAAATTAGATTTTGATTTACATTATAACCAAAAGAATCTCAATAAATTCCAAGGCTCTATAAAACTCCATAAAGGTAAATACTCCTTTTTCAAAAATATCAATGCCAATTTTAAACTAAACGGAACTACTAAAAACATCAATATTAAACAAGGAAATGTCTTTATTGATAAGCATAAGTTTTTAGAAATTGATGGTAAAATTATAAATAATGAGAATTTTGATTTCAATACAAATATCAATATTCTTGAAACTGACATTAATGAATTTTCAAATGATTCAAATTTTAGAGGAAAAATAAAGGGTAAATTAAAATACAATTATCGAAATAATGAAAACTTTTCTGTGTCCTTAAAGGGTGGGGAAATGGCAATTGATGGAATAGAAATGGATTCTCTTTCAATGGATATTCTACAATTAGAAAATAAAATAATCGTCAATGATATTTCCATAAATAAAAGGAAATTATTTTCATTATCAGCGAGTGGTGCTGTCGGTTATAATATTCTAACAAATAAAATTACGCCAGACACATCAACTATTTCCCTTAAATTTGATGGTGATTTGTTAAAAATTCTTTCACAGAAAATTGATGTTTTTGATAAAGCTAAAAGTAAAACAAAAATTGATGTGTCTCTACAAATTCAAGAGGAAGGACTTTCCATAAAACGAGGTATATTTAATCTTAAGAAAGGTACAATTAGAATTAAAACTCAGCAAGAAAAACTTGATAATATTTCCATAAATGCAGTAATCAACGATAATATATTCAATCTAAAAAAATGTAAAATGAGGCTGGGAGAAGGTTATCTTTATATCAAAAATGAAATTGATAATTCTAACAAATCACTTAAATTAGGAAAATTGAATCTTGGAATTTTTAAATTGTGGACCAATGCAAAAGGGCTTACTTGTCATATTCCGCAATATATGCCTCAAAAAGAAGTTGTAAAAATATATGTTTCAGGCAGGTACTCAGATTTTCTCGAAATAAATGGTCCTTTTGATGATATAAACATAATTGGAAATCTCCGCTGTGTTAATGGAAATGTTGTTTATCCACCAAATACAAATAATATTTTAAATCTAATAAACACTTCAATGAAAGCTTTAAATATTGAAGAAGATTCCTATCAAAACATTCTACCTTTTACCCTTGATCTCAAAATTATTTTTGGTGAAAATATCCATTATGTAACCGAACCGGCAAATATTATTGTGAAGCCGGAAAGTTATTTATTTTTGAAATACATTAACGGAGAATGGAAAGTTCCCGATGCTTTTTTCTCATCAGAAAAAGGAAGTTTTGATTTTGTTGGTTCAATTTTTAATGTCGATTATATTCAACTTGCAATTAATGATCATCAAGGAGTTTCATTTCTTTCAAATCTATATCGCAAAGTTGCTGATGGAACTCTCGTTACTTTGAAAATTAGTCCCAAAAAGTCTAACAGTCGTCTCAACAATAATAAGACATCTTTTCAGCTTAAATTAGAGAGTGATAATCCGGATGATACATCTGCTGAAAAAATTCTGGCAAAATTGCGATATAATAGAAGTATTGATCAATTGTCACGTGAACAGAGACAGTCACTGATTCAGGATGAAGCACTTGATTTATTAGGGAAAAGTTTAGAGAATTATCTCGTCGATCCGTGGATATCTCCTATTGAAAATCGCATCCGAAAATTTTTCAAATTAGATTTTTTTTACATAAAACCCGGTTTTATAGAAAATATTGTAAGCGAATATGGAGTTTCTTCTGAAGCAAATGATACCTATATTTTTGATCAAGAGAGCCAAATTTTACGGTCAGAATCAAATATTATTCAAAATGGTACTGATCTTCTTTTTGATAATCTCTCGATTCATGTTGGAAAATATTTCTACAAAAATTTATTTATTGATTATCAATCTTTTCTTCATAAACCAAATTATGTAAATTCTAAAAAATTTTCCGTGACACATTCTATCTCTCTAAAACATAGCTTACCTGCAAAATTTAAAATGTCTTATTCGTTGATATTAGATCCGGAAAAAAAGGAAGAGTTTGAAGTAAAAATTGAGAAATCATTTAGATTTTGGTAAGAAATAGAATTCTAAAAAAAACATCAGAATCAGGATAAAATAGGAAAGTAACCATCCTGGTTACAAAAGTAATAAATAAAAATGTACATTTATTAATAATTATCTTGGAGGAAATTATGAAAGAAATAAGTAAAGTTTCAGTTAAAAAATTGGAAGAATTTATGGTTGAAGTTTTTTTAGGGTTAGATGTTCCCAAAGAAGAGGCAAAAATTTGTGCGGATGTGTTAATTACTTCGGATTTGCATGGGATTGAATCTCACGGTGTTGGAAGATTAAAAATGTATTATGATCGCATTAAAGCTGGTATTCAATCACCAATTACAAAAATTGACATTATCAAGGATAGAAAAGCAATTGCCGTTTGGGATGGAAATCATGGAATGGGACATGTTATTAGTAAAAGAGCAATGCAAAATGCTATCGATAAAGCTAAAAATTATGGAATGGGAAGCGTTGCCGTCAGAAATTCAACTCATTATGGAATTGCTGGTTATTATGCAAAACTCGCTGCTAAACAAAATATGATTGGCTTAACTTTTACAAATGCCAGACCTTCAATTTGTCCTACATTTGGAACAGATCCAATGTTAGGAACAAATCCAATTTGTTTTGGTGCTCCGTCTGATCTTGAATATCCTTTCCTTTATGATGCAGCAACTTCTATCTCTCAAAGAGGTAAAGTCGAAGTTCTTGATAGAGAGAATAAAGATACTCCTTCTGGATGGGCAATTGATCAAAAAGGAAATCCATACACCGATACAAAAAAATTACTTGTGGATCTCGTGGACAAAAAAGCAGCAATGACTCCTCTCGGTGGAATCGGTGAATTGATGGGCGGTCATAAAGGTTATGGTTTAGGAACAATGGTAGAAATTTTGTCTGCCGCATTACAAAACGGTAGTTACTTACATGATCTTCATGGGTGGGAAAATGGGAAACGAGTTCCATATAAATTGGGACATTTCTTTATGGCAATAAATATTGATTTCTTTACTGAAATTGATGAGTTTAAAAAAATTACAGGTGATATAATGCGACAAATGCAGAAATCCAAAAGAGCAGATCTGAATCAACAAATTTATGTTGCCGGAGAAAAAGAATTCTATAATGAAAAAAGAATCCGTAAAGATGGAGTTCCAATCAACAAAAGACTTCAAGAAAATCTTTTAGTAATGAAAGATGAGTTAAATATTACTTCAATTGATTTTGATTTTTAAAATATCTTATGAATGATTTCTTGATTAGTAAATGCTGAATGGAAAGACATTTTTAACCTTGAAAAGATTAGAAGAGCACTCTTGACCTCAATGATTTTAATGTGACACTGGTTTTTAGAAATGAAGAATGAAAAAGACCGAAGTTCCTCGCGATAGCTCAAAATCTTAGCTTTTGCAGGAACTTTGGGATTGGGAAAATATTCATTCTAGAAAGCTGTACTTATTTTCTTTGCGTCTTTGTGATAAATCTCCTAACCTTTATCATTTCTCACTATTTTCCGTCTATTATTTATTCTCTTAAATCCGCGTAACTCTGCGTAAATCTGTGGCTTTTCCTTTTTTGTTCAGGAACTAATTAAATTATCAAAAAATACAAATTTAACTTCAACAATTCTGAACTTTTACAAAAAAAATAAATTTCTTTTGACAAGAAAAAATCACAAACTATTTTTATGATTTAAAAAATAATCACTTAGGAGCTATTGTGGAATAAATTTTACAAAATAGTAATGAATTAATCGAAATGAATTTGTAAATGTTATCTCATAACAGAATATTTTTATCATTTAAGGAGAAACTTATGGATTTGATATTTAAAAGTTACAAAGAAATGTTGAGCAAGTTACAAAGTAAAGATACTATGGAAGAAAAAATGAGTCAAATTCTCAGAAGAATTGAGAAAGAATTTACTTTTCAGTCAACAGGCATTTTTATCAAAAACACTAAAACAGAGACTTATAAACTAAAAAATTCTCGTAATATTAGCCATCTATATGAAAAGAAAGCTGAATTTAGCAAAGAAGATGAAATTATTCATAAACTCAGTAATATTGATATAATTGAATTTACGTCAGAAGATGAATTCAAATTTGAGAAATCATACTCACATTTATTGATCTCTCCTTTATATTATGGCGACCATCTTTTAGGCTTTTTATTCATTGATAGAGTTTCTGGAATGTATGATGAAAATGCTATCAATAAATTCACTCTTTTCGCTTCTTTATTAAGTTTTATTATAGAGTTGTATTTAAAAGAACATAAGCTACATGAACTTGAAGAGCTTGATAAAAAAACAAACCTTCTTTGTTATCGTACTTTTGTTGAAAGAAGTTCAATTTTATTTGCACAAGCAAGAAGATATGACCGCCATTTAACTCTTGTTGTTCTTAAAATTGATCATTTCTCTGAATTATTCCGTACAATAGGCAATACAGCTGCTTCAGATGCAATCTTACAGGTCGCAGGAATAATTAATGCCGGTGTACGAAATAGCGAACTTGTCAGCTCAATTTATCCAGATACATTTGCCATTCTATTAACTGAAACATCTGTTCAAAATGCAAATTATGTGATCCAAAGACTCCAAGCAAAAATTAAAGAAATATCCAATATGCAATCAACACATCTTTCTTGGGGGGTCGTACCTTATGATAAATCACTTTCTTCAATGGAGAAATTTATCAAAATCGGAGAAGAATGTGCGTTTGAATCTTCAAGAAGAACAGTTCAAAATATTACTACTTATGAGGAGCTAAACCATTTAAAGAGTTAATCTATAGTGGAAGAAAAAGAGATTTTACAAATATTTTCTAAACCATCAACTGATCTCAAATTTTTGAAGAAGAAATTTAATTTCAATGATAAAAATGAATATCCGAATGATATTACATTACAATTACACAAACTTAATTATTTAGGAGATTTTATGAGTAATTATCAAATGGCAAATGTTGGAGAAATGTACTATTTCAAATTATCAGGAAAATTAAGATATACAGACAGTGGTGCGTTTGATTCCATTGTCACAAATTTAGTAAAGAATCATAAATGCAAAAATGTCATCGTGGATCTAAATTTAACAACTTATATGGATAGTACAAATCTGGGGATTCTTGCAAGATTGGCAGGAGGAATTTTTGCTTATTCTCATGATAAGATCTCAATAATTTCAAAAAATGTGGACATCATTTCTCTTTTAGAAAACTGTGGGTTTGAACAAATTTGTAATATTATCTCAACCTATAATGATCCACAATTAGAAAATCTATCTTTGAAAGAAATGGATGATCAAAAAAGAGAAAAATCTTCAATGATGTATGAATCACATAAATATCTTGCAGAAATGAATAAAGAAAATAAATTGAAATTTAAAGATGTCGTCGAGATATTAAAAAAATCTATAAAATAGAATCAGTTTTAGCAGAATATGGATGTTAATTTATAATTTAACCGAATCTTTTCCTTTTTATCATTCAAATAGAATAAGATAATTCCCTTAAATCCAATAACTTGGACAAGTCAGAACCAAAAAGAAATTACTCTGAAGAAATAAAGTTCAAAAAAAAATGTTTTACTAATCAATACAAATATATTTGAATAAGATACTGAAAATTTTTGTAACACTCTTTTTGATCTCGCTTCTACAAACCTAAAGAATAAATTATTTCCAATTAATTTTTCTTCATTAACTTCAATCTAAAAAAGTCTTTTTTCGTTCAAGCATATTGAAAAGAAATTCGATAATTTAACCCCCAAAAAAGGAGATCTCTTGAAAAAACTGATACTTTTTATAATATGTCTTTTGGTGTCTGTAGTCTTGTTTTCCCAAAATGATAATAATTCTCGAACATTGATATTGCAAGATTTTGAGAGCGGAAATATTGAATTGACATCTTACGAAAACGAGGATTTACAACCGGAAGCTTGGGCTATTGATTCTCTAATAACAAATAACAATTCAAATTATTCTTTAAAATTATTTGGAAATACTTGGAAGGTCGCTGAGATTGAACCAGAAACAGTAAATGATGGTGATGTTTGGGAAATATCTGCATATTTTGACGGAATTTCTGAAATTAATGGCATTGGGTTTATGGATGAAAACAATCAACTTTTTTATTCTTTAGATGGTACTCAGATGTTAAATATCGAAGAATGGATTACAACTTATCAAGGTGCATTTGGAATGGAAATGTGGAATAATTTTCAATTTCCTCTTGCTGATGATTGGCTTGCTTGGTTTGAATACTTGCCAATTATTGACAAAATTGTTTTTATTAATGATAATGATTCCGGAGATTCCGGCATTGTTTATTTTGATGATCTTCTGAATATTACAACCCTTTTACCAATTGAGCCGGAAGTAAATATCAGTTATACCATCGGAGAAATTCAAAGAGATTTTTTGGGAAATAGAAGTGTTGATGTTGAATTTTCTTGTGAGATTATTGATCCTGATAGTGAAGTGCATACATATTTATGGGATTTTGGTGATGGAAATTCCAGCATTATCGAGAATCCATTTCATACATTTACTGTTCTTGATAACCACCCTTATACTGTTCTTTTACAAGTTGAAGATGAAACTTTTCAAACCGGACAAGCTATTACTTCAATTGATGTAGATCCTGGTCCCACTTCATTCCCAATAAAAATGAATTTTGTCGGTGATATTATGCTTGCAAGACATTATGAAGAAGCTGGTGGTATTATTCCTACTCAAGGAGTAGAAGCTATTTTTGAACCAACTCTCGAGATTCTTAGTGAAAATGCAGATATTACAATTGCAAATTTAGAATGTCCACTAACAAATCAAGGAACTCCTCATCCAACAAAATCAATTGTTTTTCGAGGTTCTCCAGATAATGTAAACGGATTAATTTATGCCGGAATCGATGTTGTTTCTTTAGCAAATAATCATACAATTGATTATGGAGAAGCTGGATTAATACAGACTCAAGAAGTTCTTACAGAAGCAGGAATCTTTTTTTCAGGTGCCGGTTTAAACTCATATTATGCATACGAACCAACATTTTATTCACATTCAGGAAAAACATTTGCTTTTCTTGCTTCGTGTGATCGAACCGGACAATACAATAATGCTCAACCATATTTGAATGCAGGTTATAATAAAGCCGGTTTTGCCTATATGACTCCTTATTATATTTCTGAACAGCTCGAAGATGTTGAAAATGTTGCTGATTATAAAATATTAGAGCTTCATGCTGGAAGTGAATATTCTCTTGCACCAGGAAGTAATTATGATCTCGCAGATATTATTGATATTTATGATGATGTGAAGGAGGATGAAGGTTATAATCCATTACTTGACATTCCTCAAATGTGGGATTTTGAGATTCGCCATTTTGCAATTGATGCCGGAGCTGATTTGGTTATTGTGCATCATCCGCACATAATTCAAGGATATGAGATCTATAATGGAAAACTAATTGTTCATTCTCTTGGAAATTTTATTTTTGATTTGTCTTATCCGGAAACAATGCCGACAATGATTCTGCAAACAGAAATTGATGAAAGTGGTTTCACAAAATACAGCTTTAATCCTGTTTTTATTGATGATTATATTCCCACTCCGGCGATAGGGAATCTTGGTTTACATATTCTTGATTATATCGCAAGAAGATCAAAAGATATGAATACATATATTTATGTTGATCGAGAGAATCTATGTGGAAACATCATTATAGATTCTCTTTCAATGGATATTTCTCAGAGGAATTATTCTATTGAGACAGATTTTATTGAGGATAATGGAATGTTTATATCGCCACCTTTACATTTTCCAAAAGCCGGAAATATTTCTGAGATTACTTCTATCTCTGTCGGAACTGATTTTGATTATCGTGTTGGCCGTGAAATTGTTTGGTTCGGTAATATGGAAAATGAAGGCTGTACACTTTGGAATGATAATAGTAATTGGGAGTGGTTTGATGAAACCGAATTTTTACTCGGAGAACGGTCTCTTTGTCATCAAAGAAATTCCGGAGCGAGTAATGTAATAACCAATTTTGAAAAAAGAATCAAATTTTATCCAACCATAAATGACTATACTTTACACGGTTATATGAAAACAAATAACGGTGCTGATGTTACCATTCAAATAAGATATTATCAAAGCAGAACGTCTGGAACTTCTCTCGGTACGGAAACAGTTGGAGTCAATTTGTCCGGTGATCACGAATGGGAATTTTACTCTAACAAATTAAATCCTCCTACAAATACCAAATATTTTGACATAAGAGTCAATTCAGATGGTCCAAATTCTGGCACTGCATTTTCTTGGTTCGATGAAGTTGGTGTGATTGAATGGTCTGATTGGGAATCATTTTCAGAAAATCAGTCAATTATTAATCCTTACGACTATTATTATCATCAATATCGAACTAATGGAACCATTGCTTCTGCTGAAATTAATTTCATTGAAACTTCTTATGGAGATTTTGGAGAGAATTCTTTTTACACAGATTTTTTAGCTGATTCTTACTCTGGTGAAATTCCTTTAGAAGTAAATTTTGAAGATTTAACTACAATTAATTATGGACAAATTACACAATGGTTTTGGGATTTTGGAGATGGTATTTTAAGTAATGAAGAGAATCCATCACACATTTATACAAGTACCGGTAATTATTTTGTTAGTTTAAAAACAAAAGATATTTATGGAAATACTCATTCAAAAATTTCTGACACTCCAATTTCTGTAACTTCCGGAAATCTTCTTTATGGAGATGTCGATTTGAATGGAGAAGTACAAGCTTTTGATGCTTCATTAACACTGCAAGCGAGTGTCGGATTGGTATTCTTATCACCATCACAAGAAATCTTGGCGGATGTTGACGGTAATGGTGAAATTCAAGCTTTTGACGCTTCCTTAATTTTACAATATGTCGTAGGTTTAATTACAGAATTTCCTATTGAACAATCAGATATAAATCTTGTTAGAAGTAATAATTTGAAAGATAAATATGTAAACAGAGAAAATTTTTCAATAAAAATGCGTATTGAAAATGATGAAATTATTTTATCTGGCGGAGGTAATATTTCTGGAATGAACATAAATATTGATGAATCTCTAATCATTGAAAAAATCAAAACAAATCTTCTTTATGCGTGGAATAAAAATAAAATTGCCATAGCATCTGATGAAAATTTTGAAGGAGAATTTCTGAGAATTAAAGCCCATAGAACAGGGAAAAAATCTATCCAACAGGCAAATGTATCCTTAATACTGAATACAACAAAGCTATCACAAAAATTGGATATTTCAGAAATTTCGTTTATAGATGATTTGCCAATTCCAGAAATTTTAGTCGCTCCAAATCCTTTTAATCCAGAAACAAAAATTAGTTTTAATCTCTTAAAACCTACACAAGTTGAATCCAAAATTTATAATATCAAAGGAGAATTAGTTAAAACTTTTATAAAAAAAGAATTACAGGAAGGAGAATTTAGCAAAATTTGGAAAGGTAATAATGACAGGATGATAAAAATTTCATCAGGAATATATTTTATCCGAATAAAATTTGATAATGAAATAAGAACCAAAAAAATATTAATGCTTAAATAATATTTGAACGAAAAAGGACTTTTTTACCATGAAGG
>JAOZMQ010000281.1 GCA_029934195.1 Candidatus Cloacimonadota bacterium
GTTATAGCGAAAAAACGTGTCTATATTGAAATCTATGGTAATCCAATTATGAGTGTTTCCCGTAAATCTTTTGTTGGAGAGTTATTGGATATTGCAGGTGGAGAAAATATTTTCACAACATTGCCCCGAGATTATTGTCGGGTTAAAGCAGAGGAGGTTGTTGCTTCTAATCCAGATATAATCATTCTTACTTATGGAGGAATTACATCCGAAGAAATTAAAAATCGAAAAGGTTGGGAACAAATTTCAGCCTGCCAAAATGAAAAGATATTTACTATAAAAGAAGTTAATCCAGACCTAATTTTACGGGCAAGTCCACGAATAATTCTTGGAATAGAACAATTGAGAAATTGCCTAAAATGATTAGTTTAAAAAAAATAATTAACTTGTTTATTCTAAGTTTATTATCTGCTTTTATTGTGTATTTTTATTTACATTACAAAACTGACAGTAATTTTATAATTGCAAATATCCGTGTCCCAAGATTAATACTCGCAATTACAACCGGAATGATTTTATCCGGTGTTGGTTCAACTTATCAAGTACTATTAAATAATCCTCTTGCTGACCCTTATATACTTGGAATTTCCTCCGGTGCTGCTTTAGGAAGTACAATTGCCGCCATCTTGGGATTTTATATTTTTATGCCAATTTTTGGTTTTGCCGGTGCTTTTTTGGCAACAATTTTAGTATGGATTTTTGCTCATTCGGATGGATATTTTAATAAAACAAGACTTTTACTTTCCGGTATAATTATTGGAATGCTATTTTCTTCAATAATTTCTCTTTTAATGTATCTCAATCAAAGAGAAATTGGAAATATAATTAATGTTTTAATGGGAAATCTCGGACATATTTTTAGCAAAACAGAATGGATTGCTTTCAAACTTACAACTTTTATTGCTTCTATTCTAATGATATATCTTTTCTCATTATCACGAAAACTGAATATAATGACAACCGGAGATCTCATCGCCGGAAGTCTTGGAATTGATGTAAAAAAAATCAGGCATAGAACATTTATTGTTTGTTCATTATTAACAGCGATTACTGTCTCTTATGCCGGAATAATTGGTTTTGTCGGTCTGATTGTTCCACATCTATCAAGAATGATAATTGGTAATGAGCAGAAGAATGTCTTTATTTTGTCTTCCATTTTAGGAGGAATTTTAGTTATATTATGTGATTTTATTGCGATGCATTTAACAGCAATTGAATTACCAGTTGGAGTTGTTACCTCATTTGTAGGAACTCCAATGTTTCTATTAATAATGTTAAGAAATAAATAATAAAGGAGAAATCTATGTTGAACACTAATATTTTTAGACAATATGATATTAGAGGAGTTGTTGGTACAGAACTAACGGAAGAAATTGTATTTTTAATTGGAAAAGCTTATGGTACTTTTATTAAAAGAAAGAATTTGAAAACTGCTGTAATTGGAGGAGATGCAAGATTAAGTACACCTTCTTTTAAAGCAGAATTTTCAAAAGGAATGAGAAGTGTTGGTATTGATGTTATAGATATTGGTTTGGTCGCCACTCCGGTTTTATATTTTGCAATATGGAAGCTTAAAACAGATGGTGGAATAATGATAACAGCGAGTCATAATCCAGCAGAATACAATGGAATAAAAATGAATATTGGCTTGAAAAGTGTTTATGCTGAAAGTATTCAAGAAATTTTATCTTTGATCCAAAAAGAAGACTTTGATACTGGCAGAGGTTCTTTAAAAGCATACAATACAATTGATGACGAATACATGGATTATATTGTCGAACGTATTCATCTTGATCGACCTGTAAATGTTGTCGTAGATGCAGGAAATGGTGTTGGAGGTCCATATCTTCCAAAAATTTTACGAAAATTAGGTTGTCAAGTTGAGGAATTATATTGTGAACCTGATGGAACATTCCCTAATCACCATCCAGATCCTACCGTAAAAAAATATAATAAAGACTTAATTGCCAAAGTATTAGAAAAGGAAGCTGAAGTTGGTTTAGGTCTCGATGGAGATGCAGATAGAATCGGTGTTATTGATGAAACAGGAGAAATGCTGTATGGCGATCAAATACTCAATATTATTGCCCGAGATTTTTTAAAACAAAATCAGGGAGAAATTGTTATGGCTGATGTCAAATGTTCCAAAAATTTATTTGATGATATTGCAAAACATGGAGGAAAGCCGTTAATGTATAAAACAGGTCATGCAAATATCAAAGATAAAATGCAAAGAGAAAACATAAAAATTTGTGGAGAGATGAGTGGACATATTTTTCTCGGTGACAGATTTCTTGGTTTCGACGATGCGATTTATGTTAGCTGTAGATTTGTAGAAATTATGTCAAAATCGAATAAAAAAGTAAGTTCTTTTCTCTCTGATCAACCAAAATTATTTAATACTCCTGAAATACATATTGAAAGTACAGATGCGGATAAATTTACAGTTGTAGAAAAAGTAAGAGATTCTTTTATTAAAGAGGATTATGATGTTAATTCCACAGATGGAATGAGAATAACCTTTGATGATGGTTGGGGATTGTGCAGAGCTTCTAATACAACTCCGGTACTGGTTTTAAGATATGAAGCAGTTACAGAAAAAAGATTATTAGAGATTAAAAATCTAATTGAAGATAGAGTGCAAAAGTTTTTGTAATAAGTTATGCGACTATCAATATCTGATAGTCGCTTATTTTGTTTTCTATAGCCAAATATCAATAGTATCCCCAACAACTCTCGTACTTGGATGTGTTTCAACTTTGTCATTACCATTTGTAAGTCTGGTGTTTTCTGTTATTTGGGTACTCTCCGCTACATTTGCTGTGCTTCCTTGTGTGTTATTGGTTTGCGTCTGCTCATAAGCATTTGCACCAATATTTACAACTTCCATGTTTTTACCTCCAGAATTTAATTATTATCTTTTCGATGAAAAATAAGAAAACTTTAGCAATAATATTAGATCACCGGACAGCAATGATTTAACATAATCCCACTTTTTGGAAAAAGGAAAGATAAAAAAGACCAGAGTTTCTCACGATAGCTCATGAAGATATGAATAATGAATAATGAATAATGGAAAGTCAACAACAAAAAGTCCGGAGTTCACTTCGGCAAGTTCTGTGCAACGCCTCACGATTCGGAAGAAATGAATAATTGAAGAAGATTGAGGCTAATGTTGGGGAAAATATAATGATGCAAATTTTGACAAAGCAGATTCATATTCCCTAAATCTTAAACTTAACATTAATTCTCCGCAAGCCATTTATAGAATTAGCGAAAAAGAGTAATATGAAGTCAGACGTTCTGAAGATTTTCAATTTCTTCTTTTGTTAACCCTGTTGAAATCATAATAATTTTTAAATCTACACTATTTTTTAACAAACTCTTTGCAGTTTTAATTTTATCTTCTTTTCTTTTTTTTTCTTGAATAATCCGCTCTTCTTCTTTCCCTTTTTTCAATCCTTTTTCCATCCCTTCATTTTCCACATACTCCAACACTGTTTTACGAGATTCACTAACTTTCATTTCTTCAAGTTCAGTTTCACTAAAAAAATCATATTCGATTAAATCAATTGCTTTTTTAATTCCTTTATTGTTCGTATTGAGATTATATTTTGTAGGATTATGAATTGATTCATAAACAAGGTCTAACCAATCTTTATAATGAGCTGGTATGTTGTCGTTTCGATAATTTGGGTTTAGAAAGATAAGTTTGTGCGAAAAAATGTTTGCTTTTTTTCCAGATATATTTACAGGATCAAACGATAAAATAAGAACTTCATCCTCGATAGGAAGATTGTTGAGATTTTTAAGCTTGTATTTTGTGCTGAACATCACAATCGTATAAACCTGCTTTTTGATTTGATAGTTTCTAGAGTTTTTTTGTAGTTGTGCTATTGCCATCATATGATACCGCATAAAACGGTCAAAACCATAATCGTAATCAACTCTTTGGATTTCAACAATAATTCGATGGTCAACAGATTCTGCAAAAATATCATATTTAATGTCAATATTTCCTTCTTTTGGGCTGAATTTTTTTTCCGTTTCAATTTTATTTACTACAAAATCAATATCTAAAATGTCTTTAACAAAACAGGTAAATACAGTTTTATTGGTAAATGCTTTCTTGAATACCACTTCATTATCAAGATTTGCTAACATAATATCCTCCAATAATTTTATTTTGAAGAAACTTTTTTTAATAAACCAAAATGGTCAAATTATACTTTGAAAAGAAAAAAGGTGTTCTTTCCCGAACATCTCATTTCCCTATTTTATGATTTTAAGATTTCATTTAATTTCTGATCATTTCAATTTTCTTGTGAAGAATTCAAGCTTGCAAGATATTTAAATGAACAGATTTCTACATTTACATTTTGTGAAGAAGCAGGAGGACAATATGTTCAGAGCACATGGTCTCAAGGATTTTAATATGACCCCTGTTTTTTGCCGAAACCCCGGGGCTTTTATTCTTGCTTCACATTCATTTCCATCTGCCTGTACAAACTTTGCAGACAGGTTCATTGCGAAGCAAGTCCAGAAAGACAGATTAAAATCAATACGAAAAGTAGAAAACATTATTAAGGGAACAATTATAAAAA
>JAOZMQ010000282.1 GCA_029934195.1 Candidatus Cloacimonadota bacterium
CTGTAGCCCAATGCGTTAGCGTTGGTTAAAGAAAGAAGAGAATCAAGCTACAGAGTAGCGACAAAAAAAGGAAATTCAGAAAAAGTTAGCTTTCGTTTAGATATTAATTAAGAAATAAGTTTTACATATCTGTTAGGAATTAGACATTTATTCAAGATATTAAATATCGAGCATTATTGATATTTAATATTTTGACAGTGTAAATTATAGGTGAGGAAGTCATATTTTAATCAAATCTCATCCAATCTGTTATTAAAATAGTTATTAATGACCTTTTCCAAAAAGCATCATATAAATTGTCATAAACACAATTTTAAAATCTAACCACAAAGAATAATTTTGAATATAATAAAAATCAAAAACTACTTTGTTTTGGACATCGTTTATACTTTCATCATATTTGTGTTTTACCTGTGCCCATCCGGTTATTCCGGGTTTAACTAAAAAGCGTCTCCGATAATAAGGAATTTCTTTTTCAAGAATCTTTACAAAATGAAGTCTTTCCGGTCTTGGTCCCACAATGCTCATCTCTCCTTTTAATACATTGATGAATTGAGGTATTTCATCAATCCAATATTTTCTTAATATTTTCCCAATAGCTGTTACTCTATGATCTTTTTCCTCAGCCCAAACGGGTCCGCTTTTACTCTCAGCTCCCATAATCATAGTTCTAAATTTAATAATATTATATTCTTCATCTGGATTTTTCATTCTCTTTTGTTTAAAGAATATTGTACCATGTGAAGTTGTTTTTATTAAAATCCCTATGAATGTAAATAATGGAATAAGAACAATTAAAATTAATGATGAAAAAACAAGATCGAATGTTTTTTTTAAAATCTGTTGTTCCTTACTCATAATTACAGGATTTATTTTTATCAATGGCAATCCAGCTACTGAAGTAATTTTAGCTTTTCCGGTAACAAGTTTATAAAGATCTGAGTAAAAATAGATCATGATTTTTTTTTTAACAAGATATTCATATAGTTGCTTAATTCTTGAGGATTCCTCTTTTTCTAAAGCAATAATCACTTCTGTAATTTGCTTCTTTTTTATTAATGAATTTAGTTTATCCAAATTATCAATAAATTTTTTACATTCTATTTCCTCACTAATTACAGTCAAAATATTGTATCCTAAATATGGAAAATTGTTAATAGTCTCTATAATATCCTTTGCTTTTTTTGGCGTACCTATGATAATGGTATTTTTTATTTTATCAGTTTTTAGATAGAGTCGTCTTTGTAAAAGATGAACAAACCATTTTCCTGCCATTACAAAAACATAAGTAAGTAGCCAATACGTTCCCAACATTTTCCAAGAGACAATAGTGGCTGATGGTTTAATGAAAGTACTCAAAAAATAAATAATAACTATTCCAAAAAATATTCCTTTGAATATTGTTGAATATTCTTCAAGTTTTTCAATCACACTCAATTTTTTATGAAACAAGTAAAAGAATAAAAGAAAAACCAAATTCAAGAATATTGAGGAAAAGACAAAGACTTTTATATTAAATGGACTAAAAACCTCTTTTGATGTAAAACTTTTAATTTTTAGCATATATACCAAAAATATGGATAGATTTAGCAACACAAAATCCGTTACAAATAAAATGGAACTTTTTCTTTTTTTTCTCACAATTGTTATTCCTTAAGTCCGGAAAATTTTAGAAAATGAAAATCAAATATTACCTAACATTCTTTCTTAAATTTTCTATTTTTATAATTTTCTTATGATTGCTCATCTCTAACTTTATTTTTCATATTTGTGTCAAATAAAATTTTCTTGTAATTTATAAGATAGTAATATCCCAAAGAGGTTTTTCATTTTGAACTTTTCGGCAGTCACAAATTAAAATACAAAAAAACAAGAATGTCTTATAATTAGAGAATTTGCATCTTGGATTACTAATTATATTTGACAAAAAAAATACAATCTTGTTTTGAGTAAAATTATTCAAAAGTATTTCGGTTAAGCTAATAAAATCTCTTTAATTATTTGAGTTGTAAACAAATGTGCAAGTTCAAATAATAACAAAAAAAGGTTGGGAAATTGGGAAAAAGTAATAGGCTAAAAAATAAAAAAATTAAAATCGAAAAGGTTTCAGTAAAATCATTCAATCTGTTAATATATATACTAATAGGAGCATTTTGTGTTCTATATGATAAAAATTCGGCTTTTCCAGCCAGCGGATCAAGATGGATACTATTATTTTTGAGTTCTTCTTTGTTACCTTTTTTTCTTATCTCAAAGTATTTTAAGAAATTAAAAAACATAACCCTGAATTTCTCGATCTTTCAAGTAACTATTTTCCTTTTTTTTATGTGGTTATCAATTTCTCGTTTTTGGACCGTAGATAAATTAAATTTTGTTGAAGAATGGATTCAACATTCTGCAGTAATAATATTATTAGTCTTCTTTTCATTTTATGCTAAAAAACTAAATTCAAAAATTTTAATTTATCTCTTGGGAGCATGCACAACTTTTGTTTCCTTAATTGGTTTGTTACAATTCTATGGTTTAGATAGAAATATTTTAGTACAAACAGCTATGCCAGCTTCAACATTTGTAAATAAAAATCTGGCGACACCTTTGTTATCGTTGCTACTACCGTTCATATATTTTCCAATTCTTTTTTATAAAAATAATAAAGTAGCGATTATATTAACTCTGGAATTATCTCTTTCAATAACTTATTTATTAGTGGCAGCAACGAGAAGTTCTTGGTTAGGAGTTTTTTCATCTGTAATCTTCTTTCTGTTCACTTTATTGAATAGAAATATCCGTGAAACTTTTTTTAAAAACATTCTCAAACTAAGATTTGTGAATATTTTAGTTGCAATTTTGTTAACATTTCTCTTCATAACAATCGGTAACTCTATAAAATCTACTCCATTAATGACTACAACTATTACTTCACAAATAGAATCATTAATGGACTTTGATACAGATAATTTTGATATTGCTGATAAAAAAGCGATAAAAAAAGGTCCAAAGAAATCAATTTCTCCTCAAAAAAAACTCAAAAAACAGAAATCTGAATTTTTGCCAAAAGAAAAAAATCGGACTTTGTTTAATAATTCCAGTAAATCTATTCGAATGAGAATTCAAAAATGGTTAAATAGTCTTGAAATTGTAAAAGATTCACCGGTTTTAGGAATTGGTTTAGGAAGTTTTACAGCTGTTTATCCTTTATATCATAAAAAAGTGGTTGTCGATGAAGGATATACAGGAGGTTATTTTTATGGTGGCTTACATAATGATCTTTACCAATACCTCGTAGAACTTGGTTTTATCGGATTATTGATTATTCTAACATTTCTTTTCCTTATTTTCAAAATGATATTTGAAATATTCAAGAAGGACCTATCGTTATTTAATTTTGTATTTTATCTTTCTACTTTAATTGGAATAGTCGGAATTTTCATAGATTCTTGCTTTAATTATCCGCTTCGATATGCTACTTATTTATTTATCCTTACTATAATAATAGGAAAAGTTTATTCAAAATACTATGTTCTAAATGCAAATAAAATTAAGATAATCTATAAAATCAATCTTAAACATCTCTTGTCTTTTTTGTTAATATTCTTTATCATTTTATCTGTATTTACAATTATTATTTCATACAAAAAAAACATGTCTGATAAAAAATTGCATCAGGCAATAACAATGGAAAAAAAAGGTAATCTTAAACAAAATTGGAATTATTTAAGACAATCTGTAAATTCTTGGCCATATAAGAGTATGAACTTACTTTTTGCTACCGGTATTTGCTTCGAAAATTTTAAGCAAGAAAAGACAGAACAAAACTACAATGATATTGTATATTATAATAATTTGGCAATAGCAAATCTTCCTTATCATTTTATACCAAATTTTATTAAATTGAATCTATTATTTGAAAAAGAAAATTGGAAAAAATCCAAAAATATAACAAATGATGTTAAATTATTGTTGAAAGTAACTCCGAAAGGGTCAAGAAAAATTCAAACTTTGAATTCAATTGCCTATTTAGCCTATTTAAAAGGAGAATATGAGATGTCTCTACAATTTAACAAGAAAGTCCTAAAATTTAGACCTAACAATAAAAGAGTTAAAAAGAGTATTCAAATGTTAAAAAAATTGATCGCAAAAAAAAAGGGAAATGGAGAAAATAATGAATAGAACAGCAACAGATCTTAGAGAAATTTTGATATACATTGGGCAACAAAAAATATTTTTATTTATCTGGGTTCTTATTATTAGTTCTATTTTCATCGGTTTCTCATTTAAGATTGAGCAACAATTTATAGCTTCTGTTAATTACAAATTTCCCAAAGCAGAAATTACAACTGATAGTATGAGGGAACTATTAGATTTTCTACAAAGAAAACAAACTTTCCATTTAAATTTTAAATGGCTAAATAAAAAAATTAAAGAGGATTCATTATATAGCCGGTTAATCTTAAAAAAAAATGAGAATAGTGTAAATATTTCGCTTTCAAGTGTAAATCCAGAAAATTTAGAGAAAGATCTTTTGGGATTTGTTT
>JAOZMQ010000283.1 GCA_029934195.1 Candidatus Cloacimonadota bacterium
TAATTGAGTGGAGATGGCGTTGCGTTATGCTCCAAAATAAAATTATGACAGAGGTTATCTAACTGTTCTGTTGAGATTCCTTCCTTCACAAAAGGTGCAATATATATTAGAACATCAGCAGCCAATTGACCAGCCTTTCTCATCTTACTGATTTCTTCAAGATTTTTTTTAATTATCATTTTACTCCAAAATGAAGATAATTCTTTAATTTAGTATCTGAACGAAAACTAATTTTTGTATCGTTATTTTTATATCGTTTTATGAAGCTGAAAAATAAATAATTTCCAAATAATTCTTTCTTCAATAACTTCATTTCTTCATAGTTAAAAATCTTTTCGTTCAGATACATTTAGATATTTCTTAAATGTTTAAGATTTGTCGTATCCATTTGGATTTTCTGATTGCCATTTCCAAGAATCTTTACACATTTCTTCGATACCTCGTTCTGCTTTCCAATCTAATTCATTAAAAGCTTTTTCTGCATTTGCAAAACTAATGGCAATATCACCGGCTCTTCTCTCAATTATTTTAAATGGGATTTCTTTTTGAGATGCTTTTTTATAAGCTTCAATTATTTCAAAGACACTGTAACCGTTTCCCGTTCCCAGATTATAAGCGACAATTCCGGGATTAGAGTTCAATTTTTTTATTGCTTTCAAATGACCAATTGATAAATCAACAACATGAATATAATCACGAATCCCTGTTCCGTCTTTTGTATTATAATCATCACCAAAGACAGATAATTCAGCCCTTTTACCGACAGCAACTTGTGCAACAAACGGTAAAAGATTGTTGGGAATTCCATTTGGGTCTTCACCAATTTTTCCGCTTTCATGAGAACCAATCGGATTGAAATATCTTAAAAGAGCGATATTCCAACTTGAGTCTGATTTATACAAATCTTGCAAAATTTCTTCTATAAAAAGTTTGGATCTTCCGTAAGGATTTGTTGCTGAAAGAGGGAAGTCTTCATAAACAGGAACTGATTTTGGTTCACCGTAAACAGTTGCCGATGAGCTAAAAACAAGGTTTTTGACTTCATGTTTTTTCATAATTTCGCAAAGATTAAGTGTTCCTGTAATATTATTTTGATAGTATTTTAAAGGAATTTCACAAGATTCGCCAACAGCTTTCAATCCTGCAAAATGGATAACTGCTTCAATATCATATTTTCCAAAGACAAAATTTAGTGCTTCTTTATCTAATAAATCTACTTTAAAAAATTCTAATTCTTTTCCTGTAATTTCTTGAACGCGTGCAAGAGAAGTTTCACAACTATTGGAAAGATTATCAACTACAATTACTTTGTATCCTGCATTCAAAAGTTCGACGCAAGTATGGCTTCCAATGTATCCTGCTCCACCTGTAACTAAAATAGCCATTTAAAGACCTCCTAAACTATTTATTATAAATATGTATCTGAATTCCTTTTTCGATTCTTTGGTCAAGAGAAATATTTGATAGCCATTTTTGAAAATTTAAAAAACTCTCTTTCTCCCCATCAAAAACTGAATCTTCGATAGAAATTTCCTTAAACATATTTAGGTTATGTATTTTATTTATGGTAAAAACTGCAAAAATTGTTTCAATTGTGACATCTTTTTCTGGTAAGGATTTCACTCGCAAAGTTAATCCGGAATCTCTTTGTTTTTTTGATGGAATTTGAATTGTTTGGTTTGCATTGATACGAAATTCCGGTAGATATTTATTGGGATTAATCAAGTAAACTGTTTGATTTTCAAGAAAATTGAAGAGATAAAGAAAGCCGTCATTGTTTGTTGTCACTTCAATAATTAATTCATCTTTATTTGAAAGGACATTATTATTTACATTTATTTCCATAGATAAATTATTTGAAGGATTTCCAATATCCGGTTTTACCTTTGCTTTTAGGATTATTTCATAAGTAAATAAAGATTTCTCAGCTGATATAATTTGTGAAGATATAATCTCTTCATTGATAATATATCCGCCAATAGATGAAATGGAAAAAATACTTTTAGCCGTGCTATCAGAAAATCTATCTCCGTTTTCAGTATAGATGTTGGTAATTAGAGATGAAATTGAAATATTTTCCGGTAAGCTTTGAGTTATTGCTTTTTCTCTTGCAGCAGTTAAACAATCAATTCTTGCCTGATCCAAAGAAATTGAAGTAGGAAATGATTTTTTTATTGAGACTTCAATCCATTTTCCACTATCTGAAAAAAGAAGAGAAATAGAGAAAAAAAGGAGTAGAAGAATGGTAAAAAAACGGATCTTATACTCCAACAAAATTATCCTTTCAATCCGGATGAAGCAACACTTGCAATAATTTTCTTTTGTGCAAAAAGGAAAAGAATAATCAATGGCAAAATACTAAAAGTAGAAGCAGCCATCAATAGAGTTGTTTGTGAAGAAGATTCTTGTGAGAAATAACTTAAACCAACTTGCAAAACTCGTAAACTTTCACTATTTGTCATTACAAGAGGCCACATAAAACTATTCCAACTTCCGATAACTGAGAATACTGCAGCGGTTGAAATAACAGGTTTTGATAAAGGTATTACGATTTGCCAAAGCATTCTAAATCTACTACAGCCATCAATGGCAGCAGCATCAAATAATTCTTGTGGTATTGTTTTGAAATGTTGTCTGAGAAGAAATATTGTGAAAATATTGGCAATCCAAGGTACTATTAATGCTTGATAAGTATCAATCCAACCAAGATTATTTAGTAAAACATAAGATGGAATCAGATAAATTGGTTGCGGAACCATCATCATACTTATAAAGAGATAGAAAATTGTATTCTTTCCAAAGAATTCCATTCGTGCAAATGCGTAAGCTGCTAATGATGAGGTTATCAACACTCCAATTAATACTGAAATTGAAACAAAAATAGTGTTAAAAAAATACTTAGCAAAAGGAACTTTCTGGAATGCTTTTTTAAAGTTCTCCCAATGAAATGCAATTTTTTTAATTTGTTTCACTTCATTTGTCGGTACTTTCGCATATTCCCTGATAATCTGATTCTTTTCATTAAAAACATGGATAAAGCAACTATCACCAATAACTTTGATTAATTTAACATGATGCAATTCTCCTTTATAATTATATTCAGAGTATTGATCCATTGGAATAAATCCAACATTACCTCTATTAACTTCAGTTTGTGTTTTGAATGCTGTAGTTGCCATCCATAAAAAAGGGATAACCATTGATATTCCACAAAGGATTAATATCGTATAAATGAATATTTGACTTAATGATTTCATATTGCTTCCTATTTAATAATGTACTTTCTTTTCTAATTTTTTTTGAATAAGAGTAAATGATAAAATGATTACAAATAAAACAAGTGCAATAGCACTGGCATAGCTTAAATTCTGAGATTCCCCAAAACCCTTGTCATAAATATAATATACAATCACTTTCGTGGTTCCAAGAGGACCACCAATAGGAGGACCTGTCATCAAATATACTTGTGAAAAAACTTGAAATGTGGTAATTGTTGTCATCATTAAAACATAAAAAGTTGTGGGGGAAATTAATGGTAAAGTGATTCCAAAAAATTGTCGTGTTTTACTTGCACCATCAATTTCAGAAGCTTCATAATATACTTTTGGAATATTTTGCAATCCGGCAAGATAAATAATTGTATTATAACCAAGTGAACGCCAAACAGTTACAAGTATTATCGAAAACAATGCAAGAGAAGGACCGGCAAGCCAAGAAGGGACATCAATTCCAAAATTTCCTAAAAATAATTCCATTATACCACGGCTTTCAGCTAACCAACCAAGAGGATGAAAACCAAACTTTTCTAATAAAAAATTTGCTAAACCACTTTGTTGATTGAATATAATTTTCCAAACAATTGAAACAGCGACAAGAGATGTTACTGCCGGTATATAATAAATTGTCCTAAAAAATCCTCGAAATTTTTCTACGTTATTTAGCAATACTGCAAAGAAAAGTGAAATAATTATCGCTGAAGGTACCACAAAAATAACTAAATAAAATGTATTTAATAGAGATTGCCAGAATTCGGGATCTGAGATAAGCTTTGTGTAATTGCTAATACCTATAAATTGTCCAACACCATTAATATTCCATTCGAAAAAACTGATAATAAAGGAAAGAACAATGGGAATGAATCTAAAAATGACAATAATAATTAGTGCCGGTAGGATATATAAATAGGGAGAAATTTTTTTAAACATATAGCTTACTTCCTTAAATTTTATTGAGTAAAATAATTTATAATTACTTGTTAAAGAAAAATTATTCAACTATTTCATTAAATAATTATAAAAAAGCAATTTGATTTTGGAGTAGTCAATATGTCAACTAAAAATAGTAATTCTTTGTTTATGAATAATAGTTTAGTATCTGAGCGAAAAGGATTTTTTAACCATGAAGGACTGAAGATCATGAAGAAAATATTAATTGAGAAATTATTTGTCTTCCGGCTTCAAGAAAGCGATATCTATGTAGTCCAATGCGTTAGCGTTGGGTAAAGAAAAAAGAGAATC
>JAOZMQ010000284.1:0-3459 GCA_029934195.1 Candidatus Cloacimonadota bacterium
CCCCCCAGAAGCGGTCGGCAGTAGCCGACCGTTTTTTTGAAAAATAGAAATAAATTATTTTATTATTTTTTTTTTATTTATTTTTTATTTAATATTTAATCTTTTCGCGCGCGCGCGTGTATATGTAATTAGCCTCAAGCAAAAAACTAGTAAGGTTAAAGGATTGACGGTTAAAGGTTAAAGGATTGACGGTTAAAGGTTAAAGGATTGACGGTTAAAGTTAAACAAAAATAATTTTTAACTTTTTTATTTGCATATACATAAAAAGGTGTTATATTTAAAATTGTGGATAGGGTAGCTCCCGAAAAACCTGTTTATGGGCAGGTTTTCCACATTAAAATAATCCATACTCAACCATAGGAGAAAATTACTGAAAAAAGAAGTATTAACTGTATCGAATGATTTTTGCTCTGCAAGTAAACTTATTGCTTTAAGTACACGAGCGACAAGCTTACAAGGATTGCTAATTTCCAAAATAAGGAAAGACGATGATAAATTCAAAGCTTATCACATTACAGCACAAGAAATTCAAAAAATATTTAATATCCCTGAAAAGAATTGTTATAGAGATTTACGAGCAGTATCAAAAGAATTGCATAAACAAATATTAACTTTTAAAAATAAAAAAGGAACAACTACAGATTATAGTTTTTTAACTGCTTCTGAATATGAAGATGGAGAGGGTTGGGTAAATCTCGAAATTAATTATCATCTAAAACCTTTTTTATTAGACCTACAAAAACAATTTACACAAATTGAATACACTCAAATTCTTAATTTTAAACATAAATATTCTTATGATTTATTATTATTTTTACATTCAAAATTGCATCGTGAGGAAGAGGAATATTATTTTGATATTGAGATTTCAGATTTGGTAAAAATATTAGGAGCTCCTAAATCTTATAAAGATTGGAAAACTTTAAGATTTCATATTTTGAGCAAAATAGAAAAAGAACTTAAAGAAAAATCAACAATTAAATTTACTGTGACAAAACCTCGCACAAGTTCATTGCTGACATTTAAGGTTATGAAAAATTGGAAATACATTAATGAACAGGAAGATAAAGAACGCAAAGAAGAACTTGAAAAAGTAGAAAACGAATTGCCAAATATGCCACCTGCAGAAACAACAATTTTAGATGATTTTTTTATTTCTTTGAGGAGATTTGATTATTTTCCAATCAATAAACACAAAAAAAACATTAGCTTAATTTGTGATAATGATACAAAACTGAAATTAATGGCTAAAGGTCTTGCGCATGAAATCAAAGAGCAAAAAAATCCTTTAAAATTAATTAGATATATCCTTAAATCAGAAAAAGCTATATCCGAAATGATAGGTAAAGGTTTTTTTATCGAACAAAAAGAAAAAGCCAAATCTAAAATAACGAAGATAGAGAGTCAAAAACAAGCTGCTGAAAAAGAATCTAAATTAAAGAAGCAAGCAAAAGATAACCTTGATTGGTGGAATAATTTAACGATTCGCAAGCAAAAGATATATTTGCAAGATTATAATAACACATCTATTTTGGAAGATGTTTCTAGTTCTGATATAGCAATAATGAAAGCTATTAATTAATCTTCTTGTTTTATTTCTTTGTCCGCTCCACGATATTTTTAGGACTTTTAATTTCGATTAGAAAATCTAAAATTCTGTTGTCTTTATCCTCGATAAAGTATTCTTTTGAGGAGTTAAGCAATATAACTGTGTGAGGCAAAACTTCGCCATTAATAGTTTCCATTTGTTGAGATTTGAACGCAGTAATGTCATCAAGAACGCAATATGTTCCGTTCAGATTAACAAGTTCACTTTGTGAAATTCGCTCGAATTTATTCATAGTTTAATACTCCTTTTTGGTTTAATTATTGTTTCTTCAGGAACAATTTTTTTTGTTTTATCAGGTTTAATTTTTTCTTTCTCCAAGGTTTCTTTCCTGATAACTTTTTGAGGCTGGATTTCTTTTAATTGCGTTTCATCAGCTTGTTTTATTTTATTAGGATTTCTTAATTTTTCTTTATAATTATCAAATTTTTTAGAGAATAGATTATTATATTTTTTCGTTTCTTTTGAAATATTTATTTTTTCAATATATTTAATTTTGTCTCTAATTTTTCTAATTCTGCGATTTCGTGCTTTTCGCCTTGTTCCAATTTTTCTGTTAAATGCTTGAGTTTCTTGAATTTGTCTTCTAACTTGCCTAACTTTTCTAAATGTTTTTTCATTTTCTCTCGCTTGGTTTTGTGTTAATTCTTGAGTTTCAGAATTAGAATCTTCTTGATTCCATTTTAATTTTATTTCAATTTTCTTAATTTTTATTTTGCCTCGTGAAATAATAGGAGTATTAATTTTAGGAGCTTTTATTATCTTTTTTTCAATAATTGGAAAAATTTTTTTTTTCTTTTTGAAAATATTTTTTATTTTGGTAGAAGTTTTATTTTCTTGCTTTTTCTGCTCAATTAACTTTTGAATCAACTTCTGTTGGAGTTTCAAATCTTTTAATTTTGCATTGGTTATATTATTCTCAATTTGCATTTTATCAGCCGATTTCTCAAATTTATTTTTTCTTGAAATTTTTTGGTTAATGCCATTTTTTGCAAGGTGTTTATTAACAATTTCTTCCCATATCTTTTTGGTCTTTTCGAGTTCTACAACCGACTTGACTGCTCTATTTTTGTTGCCTAATTGATTATTTATTATTTGCCTATCCGAGGCAATCATATGGCAGTGGAAATTACCATTGTTATCAGAATCCTTATGAGAACTCGCTATCACTGTCACATTATATCTTTTGGTGTAATCTTCGGCAAATTCTTTAACGATAGCATTACGATTTTTTAAATCTAATTCTCTTGGGAGTGCTAACTCCCATTCAGTCGTAATTCTTTCATCTTTCCTTTTGAATTTATTTTCTGATTCTTTGACAAATTCTTGAATATCTTTGAAAGGGTTATTGAATATCTGAACATTCTGAATATCACTCATATTACGATGAGGATATTTAATCTCGTTGTCTATTTCAGACCTCAAACTTTGCCCTGTTCTGTATGCCAGAATACTTGCAAGATTGGAAGTCTTTCTTGAAAATGTTTTTTTTACGCAGTGATAAATTGCCATTTTATTTTCCTCTTTTTTGTTTCCCTGTTGGGGAACGCTGTATCTCTCTGAAAGAGCCTTCGGAGAACACGCCATTGTATTCAATGGGAAAGCGTGCCCTCAATTCTTTTCGGGGTTTATATTTCTCGACTGTGCCAACTTTATTTTTTGCTTGATAATAAAAATAGCTTAATTTAAAAAAAAATCAAATTTGATTTTATTAATTTTTGAATTATATTTTAAATTTAAAAAATTATAAAAAAGAAATAATTATGAAAATCGAAATGAAAAACAAAAAAACAGGGAAAGTTTTTGAAACAGAAGACTTTGATTGGTTAACATTCATTAATTCTCCTAGTACT
>JAOZMQ010000284.1:3469-4515 GCA_029934195.1 Candidatus Cloacimonadota bacterium
TATGAAAATAGAAATAACCAATAAAAAAACAGGGAAAATTTTTGAAACAGAAGACTTTCAAAAAATTGAAGAAGTTGAAAAATTTTTAGGTTCAGAAAAGGAAAAATATGATTTTACAGAAATTAAAGAATCTAAAAAATATGATTGGGATAAATTAGAAAAATCAAAACAAGAAGAATATTTAGATCTCCACCGAAATGGAGTAAAACCTAATATTCCACTAAAAGAATGGGCCGCTTACAAGCCTATCTGTTTAAAAATTAATCAGCAATTAGGTGCAAAAGAAAAAAGAACTCCTGAAGAAGTAATTAATCCAATAAAAAAAGAGGTTGTTTTACCTCAAATTGTTGAAAATAAGAAGAAAAAAAGTATTAAAATTAAATTTTAAAAAGAGGTTGTTATGAAAATTGAAAGAATGAGTTTAAAGCAACTCCAAAAAGAAGAAATTAAAAGTTCAGAACGCATTAAAAGACTGCAAAATGCTACAATAGCAAAAAAAAAATTGATTGATGAAAACAGAAGAAAGCAAAAACGCAAGGATGATAGCAGACTAAAAGTTCTTATTGGTGTTGGACGAATGAAAAGAGTTGATAAAGCAGAATTGTGCAACGACCTTATTCATTGCTATAAAAACAAAAAAGATGTTGCATTTATAAAAAAATGGGTTACTGATAATAATTTTCAAAAAGAATGGAATCAAGCCATTTATGATTTTGAAAAAAGCATTGATACTAATTGTTCAGTTTTTTCCCCATTTGAAGATGTAGAAGGATTTTCAAGATACAAAGATAATACACAGCGATTTTAAGCGATTTTAAGCCATTTTAAGCCGTTATTTTAGTATTTGTGAACATTTACACAATCCAATAAAACAAGCCTTATTTTTATTCTAAACGGTCGAAGACTGAGAAAGTAAAAGATATTAATAAAACATAAATCGGAGTCGCAAGCTTTGTTCCGCTAGGTCGAAGACAACTATAAGCTTATTTAATTTGTCTTACAATTTAAGTTTTTTAAAGTTTGGAACTCTGCCTACACAATGCAAG
>JAOZMQ010000285.1 GCA_029934195.1 Candidatus Cloacimonadota bacterium
AAAAGTATTGTTATGAAGTAAATAATACCTTCATTATTGTAATTATTTATATACTACGCTAAAATATTCGTAATTGCTTGAATTAATAATCCATCTTATTATAGGAAATTTATTTGTACGTTTTTCCAAGTAAAGAAAAATTATTTTTTAAAATTTACAAATCACAAAATATTTACAAGCTTTTCTATGGCAAGATTTTTTTAAGAAGAATGAAAAATGAAGGATTAATATGCAATATCAGAATCAGGATTAACCGTATTTGCAAGATTAAAATCATGAGGTCGAGTGTTCTGAATTTTAGATATTAGAGACTAAAAGAGCTTCAACAAAATCTTTATTGACAAGTTTTCCTTTACTACTTCGCTGTAAAAAAAATAAATTCATCATAAAAAATGGAGTAATAATGGGAAAGAAAAATCGGCATAAAACCAGAGAGAAAACTAATAATCCACCAATAAAGAATTTAAAAATAAGTAAATATTTTTTTAGTTTCAGTGATATCTTTAAGAAAAAAGATGAGCTAATTATTCTCGGATTCTTAATCATCTTACCGATCATTCTTTTTTGGCAAACTACAAATTTTTCTTTTGTTTGGGATGATAACCGGATACATCTTGCAGCAAATCCATTATTACAAACTATTTCTTTTGAGAATATTAAAAATATTTGGGCTGAAACCAAAGGGATGTATATGCCTGTTACTTATACCTTTTGGGCATTATTGAAGCCAATTGGAGAAAGCATTTCAGGTATGCAAGGTTTCAATCCATTTATATATCATTTGATTAATCTAATTTTTCATCTTTTTAATGGGATTTTGGTTTACATTATTTTAAGAAATTTTGTCAAAGATAAATGGGCTGTTTTCGGTGGAGCAATTCTATTTCTTTTGCATCCAATTCAAGTTGAAGCTGTTGCTTGGATTTCTGAATTACGTGGATTACTATCAATGTTTTTTGGTTTAATATCTGTTTATCTTTATATAAAATCAATAAACATCAAAATAGGTAATTTCGGAGTACAAATTTTCTCCTTTATCTTTTACACACTTGCCATTTTATCCAAACCTTCAATGGTTGTTTTACCAATTTTTGCTTTCATTTTTTCAATATATTTTTATCAAGAAAAAATCTCTGTTATTATCAAAAGATTATTAAGCTGGATTCTAATAACTATTTTTCCGGTAGTAATGATAATGCTTCCAGACCGCGAGATTATTGGAAAAGTGATAAATTCTCCATTATGGTCACGTCCGTTTATTTGGATGGATGCAATTAATTTCTATTTCTCAAAAATAATCTTTCCTCTAAACTTATCTCCTTCATATCACCGAATTCCACAAATTGTTCTCGGCAAATGGCAAACCTATTTTTTATGGATTATTCCGGTAATTATTGCAAGTATTCTTTGGAAAATCAAGAAAAAGCATTCTTTACTTGGAATTTCTTTTCTCCTATTTATTATTGGATTTCTTCCTGTTTCAGGTTTAATATTATTTGTTTTTCAGGATTACTCAACTGTTGCTGATCGTTATCTCTATCTTTCAATGTTTGGAGTTTCATTAGCATTTTCATATTTATTTTCTTTTTTTAAAGGAAGGAAATCTCAGATTATAATGAGCTTAATTCTCACTGTTTTTTTTCTACAAAGCTGTTTTATTCAAACTCCGATTTGGAAATCACCGGAATCTTTATGGACACATTGTATTAAAGTTACTCCAGATGAAGCAAAAGCATATTATATGTTAGGAAATATAAGAAAGGATGCAGGAAAATTTGAGGAAGCAGTAACTTTTTTTTCAAAAGCTATTGAAATGGATAGTTCTTACGGTGAAGCTTATATCAATCGAGGATCTGTTTTGTCGGCAATGAATAAGGATTTGGAAGCTATAAAAGACTTGAATGAAGCAGTAAAATATTCACCTCACAATCCAAAACTTTACAACAATCGAGGAATTATTTTAACCAAAATCAGGCAATTCGATAAGGCAATTGCAGATTATAATATGTCTCTAAAACTTAATAACAACAATGTAGAAATTTTACAGAATAGAGCTTTTACTTATGGTGAAATGAAAAACTATGATTCAGCTATCAAAGACTATAATTTAATTGAAAAACTTGCACCAAATTTTCCTGAACTGAAGTTAAAACGAGGGAAGATTTATTTGCAAAAGAATGATATTAATAAAGCAATAAAAGATTTTAATGATTATATTGAAAAAGATCCCAAAAATGCTACAGCATATTTTCATATCGCCAGAGCTTACAAGAAAATCAATATGATAAATAAAAGTTTAGAATATTATGCAAAAGCTATAAAATTGAACTCTAATTATGCAGATGCTCTTTTCAATAGAGGTAATATCTACAATTCTTTAAATCAATATCCGGCTGCAATTAAAGACTATGAAAATGCAATAAAAATCCGACCTGATTTTACAGATGTTTATATTAATCTTGGAATTATTTATTCTCGGTTGAAAAAATATGATCAAGAAATTGAATGTTATTCTACAGCTCTTAAACAACGTGAGAACTACATTCCAGCATTAAGAAATCGTTCTTTTGCTTATTACAGTTCCGGGAAATTTTTAAAAGCTTACGAAGATATTAAAACTATTGAAAAACATGGAGGAAATGTAAATTCTGATTTTAAAAAACAATTGATGAGAAAACTTGGGAATTAATATCTGAACGAAAACTAACTTTTTCTGATTTTTCTTTTTATTAAAAAATGGGGCATATTAAACTTATTGAGGTTAAGTTTTATGACTTTATAATATGTTTTTTTTCAATCAGTGTAACTCTGCATAAAGCAGTTGAGTTATCATTTTTCGTACAAGCGTTACTGAGCAATATTGGGCTCTGATTTTGCGAGATTAAATTGTTTTGCTTTCCGATGTAAAGTTGATCTACTAATTCCAATTTTTTTTGCAGTTATTGTAAAATTCCAACTATTACTTTTTAAATGAAATTCAATGTATTTTTTCTCAAATTCTACACCTCCGGATGCCAGATTATTATTCCTAATAATTTGAGTGAGTTGATCTTCCATATCATTTAATTTCGATCCGTTTACTTTTTTCCGAACATATCGCTCTATAATAGAATTTGTAATAACACTGCCTTGTTCTGCAATGACCATGTTTTCACAGAGATTACCTAATTCTCTTATATTTCCGGGCCAAGAATATATATGCAAAATATCTTTTAATTTTTTTTCATTATAATCATATTTTAGTGAACTGAATGTTGTTTTTAACTCATTCATAAAATAATTAAATAAAAGGACAATATCTCTACCACGCTCTCTCAAAGGGGGTAATTTAATTACATTTGCATTGATTCTGTATAGCAAGTCACTTCTAAATTTATACTCATTTACTAATTTCTCAATTTCAACATTGGTTGCACAAACTAATTTAATATCAACATTTCTTTGTGTTCCTCCAACAACTTGGATTTCCTTATTTGCAATTACTCTCAAAATCTTTGCCTGTGCCCTATAACTTAAATTGCTAATCTCATCAAGAAATAAAACCCCATGATTAGATTGTTCAAAAATTCCTTTATTGTTACCAGATGCCCCTGTAAAAGCACCTTTATTATGACCAAAAAGTTCTGACTCTACAATAGTTTCTGTTAGAGCTGCACAATTAATTTTGTTAAAACTTTTTCCAAATCTCGGAGAATTATGATAATAAGTGTTAGCCACAATTTCTTTTCCTGTACCGGTTTCGCCTTCTACGAGAATACCTACATTTGCTTTGGCATATTGTTTAATTTGATGTTTAGCCTCTAATATTTTATCGCATTCTCCTATAAAAGGTAATGATTTTTGCAAATACTTTTTTAATGTGTTTTTTTCTTCTTTTAATGTCCTATTGCACTCTTCCTGATTTTTAAGTATAATTCCTTGTTGGATATCTGCTACTAATCTATCCATATCAATTTGAGCATTCTTTTCAATAAAATTTAATGCCCCAAGTTTCATAGCTTCTGCAATTTTAGTATTTGGAGCTCCAGCAGAAAGAATTAAAACTTTTGAATTGAAATCCTTTCTCCTTTTTAAAATTCTAAATGTATCTACTCCATCATAATCACTGCCTTTTAAGCAAATATCAATAAGAAGAATATCCGGCATAAATTTTGGATATTCTTGAAAAATTTGCTTACTATTTACCACTTGTTTAACATCGAATCCCGCTATGTTCAAAAAATCAATAAGATTTTCTCCCATTTCTATACTATCTTCTAAAATTAAGACCTTATTACCCATTTATTTATCCTTATAGTAATATATACATAAAACATTGATAAAAATTAAAAAATTTTATATTTCTAATGACTTACTATTGGTCAAGAAAAATATTCTTTTTATTTTTATTACGCAAAGACGCAAAAGGAAGAACGCAAAGGGGGAAAATATATGAATTTGGGAAAGAGAATCCACTGTTTTCTGTTCGTTTTGTTTGTGTAGTTTGTTG